>CAMDKT010000125.1 GCA_945900935.1 Candidatus Sulfopaludibacter sp. SbA3
GTGAGAAATCCAACCATTATGTAAAAGCGAATGACCATTTCCGTGATGCGAAGTTTGGACCTCTTCGCGACGATCAACATCCTAACCGCCGCTTCAACATCCGAGGCCGTCGCCTCAACTTCTGTTTCGCCCGGAACGAAATTTCGAGCGATAATTATTTCTTCAAGTTTTTCGGAATACTCGTCCCGCGCCTTTTCGAGACGTTCCCCGCCCGCCGGAGTAAATACAACTTTTCGGCCAAACTTAGGTAGCATCAACTTCTCCGAAACCGAACTAGATGAAACGCAATTCCCAAAGCGATGGAAACGCCGAAGGCAAGAATACCGATGGATTTATCGAGGTGACCCGCTCCGGCTCCTGCCACGGCGGTGCAGAGGTATTCACCAACTTGCGCAGCTACAGCCCATTCGTTTTTCGGCTCGCCCTTCGATGAACCTGAAATAAAGCGAGCAGCAAGGCGGACATGGTCATGTGTTGCTTCTCGCTGCATTCCAATCGCCTTATCAGCATCAGCATAAGCCATCGTTCGATTCTTCAACTCAACAATGTAGTCGCCAACGACGGCATCGAAATGTTTCTTGCCTGAGATGGTGAACCCGACATCCTTTACGAAGTCGTCCCCGACCTGTACTAACTGATTGACTGCAACGGCCTGATCTTCTTGCGGCATCAAGGGAAGTCTCGTTTTCGTCCTGGGGAGGTACAACGCAATGGTTCCACATAACGCACGTTATTGTCCACAACAATTTACGGGGATTTGTTTTAATATGTTACGCGTTCTCCGCCCAACGCTTCCCCCCGAGCCCATGTTTCGCCCCTATGGAAGGTCATTTGTCCGAAAACTTCCCGGCGGCCGTGCCCTTGCGGCTACACGGCGCGTCGCCTTGTGAAGTTGCCGACCCTCACCCCCAGTAGCTCCGGTCCAGACTGCGGTATTGAATCGCTTCAGCAAGGTGTTTGGACTGGACTCCCGGTGAACGGTCGAGGTCGGCGATGGTGCGGGCGACTTTGAGCAAACGATCATGGGCGCGAGCGGAAAGTCCCATCTTTCGCATCGCGAGTTCCAAGGTTCGTTCGCCGGCCTCATCCAGGGCACACAACGCGCGTACCGCGGAGGGCGGGATCACGGAGTTAACAAAACCACGGGATTTTTGAGTCTCCCGCGCGCGCAGCACCCGCTCCCGCATGGCGGCCGAGGTAACGCCGGTGTCCTTGGCGCGAAGCTCCTTAAATGGCACGGCGGGCACTTCGACATGCAAATCAATCCGGTCCAACAGCGGACCGCTGATCTTGCCGAGATAGCGCTGGATGATGCCGCCGGTGCAGCGGCACTCGCGGCTGGCGTCGCCGTAGTAACCGCATGGACAAGGGTTCATGGCGGCGATCAACATGAAGCGCGCCGGGAAGCGCATGGTGCCCGACGCCCTGGCGATGGCCACCACGCCCTCCTCCAGCGGCTGGCGGAGTTGCTCCAAAACATTGCGGGCGAACTCCGGCAGCTCGTCCAGGAACAGCACGCCATTGTGCGCCAGACTCGCCTCACCGGGCCGCGGCACGCCGCTGCCGCCTCCAATCAGGCCGGCATCGGAAACCGTATGATGCGGGGCGCGAAACGGCCTGCGCCGCAGCAATCCGGTGCCGGTCGGCAATTGGCCGGCAACCGAGTGAATCTGGGTAGCCTCGATCGCCTCCGCAAATTCCAGCGGCGGAAGAATTCCCGCTAAGCGGGTGGCCAGCATCGTCTTTCCCGACCCCGGCGGCCCCACCAGCAATACATTATGCCCGCCCGCCGCCGCGACTTCGCAGGCGCGTTTGGCGGTGGTTTGACCGCGTACGTCGGCAAAGTCGGGAATGTCATCGACGCCGTCCGTATCGGCGGCCGGATGTTCAGCCGCGAATTCCTCGGGCGCTCGGAGCGCCGCTACCGCCTCCTGCAAATGCCGCACACCGAGAACGTGAAGTCCTTCCACCACCGCCGCCTCCGGCGCGTTTTCCTTTGGCAGCACTAAATAACGCAGCCCATGGCGTCGCGCGCAAACCGCCATCGACAACGCCCCGCGCACTGGCCGCAGCGTGCCATCCAGAGACAGCTCCCCGGCAAACGCATGCTCATCGCTAGCCCGCAGAGCGCCGGTCGCGCCCAATATTCCGAGCGCCATCGGCAAGTCGAAGCCCGCCCCCTCCTTGCGCACATTCGCGGGTGCCAGATTGATCGTCACCGCTTTGGCGGGATAACCGAACCCGGAGTTCATCAATGCCGATTTGATCCGCTCGCGGCTCTCGCGCACCGCCATGTCCGGCATCCCGACGGTGATGAAGTCTCGCGCGGACCCGGATTGGTACAGATCCACCTCCACATCGATGAGATGCGCGTCAATACCAAGTACCGCGGTCGTTCGGGTTCGGAAAAGCCCCATATAAAGGAGTGGCCCGAGACTCGGATTATTCTCACTCAACTTTGAACGAATGTTTGCTTTCCGATTGCTGCCCGCCCACGCCGTCGCGAATTCGAAGCAGAATCGAATACTCGCCGGGCGCCAGGTCCTTGGTAAGCTGCAGGCTCAACGTCCCGGTGACATACCGCCGCGGGTAGAACGATTTACCCGATTCGTTGGCCGCTTCCTCCTGCCGGAACAAACTCTCGCCGTTGGCGCGGAACACTTCCAGTCCGTAGCTGACTTGAAACGCATTCCCTTCTCCCAGCCGGTACCCGGCGATCTCAAACCGTCCCCAAACGGTGTCCCCTTGCGCGTAGGCCGGCACTGTCAACGGGGCGGCAGAATCTTCCCCTCGGAGAAAGCGGAATCGCAGGGGCTGCAGCTTGTCAATTCCGGCGAGGTTCAGTCCGCGCGTCCGGATTGGAACAACCAGCCCCGCCTTCCCGCCGCCGACGTGGTCAACCGCCGAAAGGCGAATCTCCCCCGCGCCAATTGGCATTCCTTGCGGCAGCTCTAACTCCACTCGCACTCGCGGCCGCCACTTTTTGTCTTCCGGCGCCAAATCGGCCTTTACATCCCCCTTTTGCCTGGCCGTCAAAGCGATTCCAGCGCCGTCGAAGGCCTGGCACTCCCAGGAAAGTTTTATCTTCAGGTCCTCTTCGCCTTCCGGCTTGAATCCGGCGATGTCGAAACTCAAAAATATCGGCTCGCCGCTGGAAAACGTGAATCCGGCGGGGACGTTCGGTCCCCCGTCAAACTGCGCCACCAGCGGCTGCACCAGCGCCAACTGCGCGGTCACCGCAAACGATGAAAGCAGCAGAATCCCCAAATGTAGGCGCCCCTGACGCATAGGACCTAATTGCCGGGGAAACCAGGCGCTTGGGGCGGCGGAGCAAGCGACGCGGGAATTTCAATATAGGCGATCCTTTCGTCGTCGGCAAGCGTGTTGTCCACGACCTCCAATTTGTAGGCGCCCACGGGAACATCGAAATAGACGAAACCATCTTCCGTCAACGCCGGCTGCATCCGACGCAGCATTCCCAGCCATCGGGGGTTGCCCTCAAGATCCGACATCTCCATGATTTCGTTCCCCGCGCCATCGATCAGGCGCAGAAACGGCACCGAAGCCTCCAGAGCTCCGGCGTTCATCACATTCAAATGAAGGTGCAATACCCGATTCTTTGGCGGCTGCTTGGCACCTTGCACTTCCCCCATCCATTGGGCTTCAATCACTTGATAAAACAGCTTCCCTACTTGCACTTTCTGGCCGATGGCGAACGTCATCGCCTGCGGTTTCGGTGAAGAACAAGAGGACTGCGACGCGAGGATCGCGCCGACGGCGGAAAGTATGAATACAGTGCTGAACAAATTCATTGCGTCAAATTCCTAATTAAGATTGAATTGAAGTTATTATGAATAGCTTGCGGCTCCAAATGCAAATTTATCTTCTTCTCGTTACCTTGCTCGGGGTGGCGGCTTACGGCCAACGCGTTCCGGCGATACATCCGGTCAGCGGTCGCGTCATCGCACCGGTGATGTCCGCCGCCGGGGCCGATTGGCTGGAACGCGCCGAACGCGAAAATGAGGAAAGCCCAACAAAAGCGGTGGCTCTGCTCGGCCTCAAGCCCGGAATGACCGTCTGCGATTTGGGCGCCGGAACCGGTTACTACGCCGTCCGCATGGCCCGGCTCGTTGGCGCGGAAGGCAAAGTTTACGCCGTTGATATTCAGCCGCGAATGTTAGATCTGTTAAGTAAACGGCTCAGCGCCGCCGGAATCAAGAACATAGAGCCCCTGCTGGGAGCCGAGTCGGAGACGAATCTGCCGCCCGAATCGCAGGATCTGATCATCCTGGTCGACGTCTATCATGAGTTCTCAAAACCGCAGGAGATGCTACGATCCATTCGCAAAGCGTTGAAGGACACCGGCCGGCTCGTTTTGCTGGAGTTCCGGAAGGAGGACGGGAACGTCCCCATCCGGCTGGAACATAAAATGAGTTTGACGGAAGTGAAGGCGGAATTGGACCCGGAGGGGTTTCAGATTGAAAAGGTGCTCGACACGCTGCCGTGGCAGCATATGATCTTCTTGCGAAAGAAGTAATCGATGGACAAAGGAACGCAATCGCCATCGGAACTGCTGCGGCATCACGACCGCATAACGGGGGTTGAAGTGCTGCAGATGACGGCTGCAACGGCCATCAGTCACGCCACTTATTTCCTGCAAAGCTCCTTCACGCCCGATGGACGCACCCTGTTGTTTATTTCCAATCGCACGGGCAGTTGGCAGCTCTTCGGCATTACGCCATTCCCCGATGGCCCGATTCGTCAACTCACCGTCGGCGCCGCTATTCACCCATTTTCTCCCGCAATCCATGGCGACGTCCGGCGTGTGTTTTTCGTTCGCGGCGCGTCGATCTGGCATCTGGATTTGCACTCGCTGGCCGAGACGTGCGTCGTCGATTTCGGCGATGGCTCCATGGGCGAACCATCTCTCGACGCCACTGGAGAATGGATCGCCGCCGCCATCAAGAGGGACGGCCGATCAGGTATTGCCGTCGGCCGCGCCGATGGCTCTGACTGGCATGTCATCCCCTTTCCGCGAACCGTTATTCATCCGCAATTCCATCCGCTCGACGCGGGATGGCTGGAATTTGCCGGGGACCCCGCGCCGCGCATGCATCGCGTCCACCGCGATGGAACGGGGCTGGAGTGCCTTTACGAACATTCCAATGACGAGTTCGTCGTCCACGAAACATTTCTTGGCCACACCGGAAATCTGGTCTATACAGTCTGGCCGCGCGCATTACGAACGATGGATTGGCGGACCCGTGAACACCGTACGATCTGCGAGTTCAACGCCTGGCACATAACCGCAAACCGCGACGGAAGCAAGGTCCTTTGCGACACCAACCATCCCGATAGCGGCATATTTTTAATCGACGTAGCCACCGGTGAGCGGACGCAAGTCTGCGTCTCTGAGGCGTCCGGCGGAGGAAGCCAATGGACAACGAGCCGCTACGCCTTGGCCGCCGATTTTGCCGCCGCGCGGAGCGGAGCGGCGACTGAAAAGCCGCTGAGTTGGATGGAAGCGGGGACGGACACGGTTTACGGGCCGCAATGGACCCATCCGCACCCGTCTTTTTCTCCCGATGAACGCAGCATCGTCTTCGCCAGTGACCGTACCGGCACCGCGCAAGTCTACGTCGCCGCCATTCCGGATTAGAGAATCCCGCAAATCGCTTCCATTTCCTGATCGAAAGTTTTCAGCATCCGCTCGCACTTATTACCCAGGCCGGACGCATGGAGAATGGGAACCGGATCCTTGACCTCGCGATCATCTGGGACGGCGGTAATCGCCATCGCGTTGACAGTGAAATCCGCCAATTGCAACGCGCGGCTGAGCGCCGTTAAGCCCGGCGCGGAGTCGTCGTTGTCGGGGTTGTGATGAAAACGCGCCGCCACTTGCACCGGCAAAGGAAGCTTCCAGCTTTCCAATACTTTCTGAGACAGTTCAGCATGAGAAAAACCAAGTTGGGCAACTTCTACGTCAAAAAGCTCGCGTCCCTCCCGCTTGGCTACTGCAATCACATCGGCGTACTCCTCCGGACACGAAACCGCCAGCAGCAGTTTGCCCACATCGTGCAGCAGGCCCGCGACGAAGGCACCCTCGGCGTATTCGACCGCCATGTTTTGCACGATCAAATCCGACATGTTCGCCACCGCCACAGCATGCAGATTGAACTGTTTGGTCGACCATCCCGTCGGCAGTTTTAACTGCGCCATCATGTTGCAAACCGACAGGCCCAACACGACGTTCCGCAGCCGGTTCGTGCCGAGAATTGTAATCGCGTGCCGGACGCTCGCGACGGTTCCCATGCGGCCATAAGCGGCCGAATTCACCATCCGCATCACGTTGCCGGTGAGGACGGTATCTTTTTCTATCCAGTCGGCTAATTCGGTGACCATGATGTCGTCCTTGGCCAGGCTGGCTAGCAATTTTGTGAGAACCGGGCTGAACGGCGGCATCTTTCCGATTCCTTCCAGTGCTTTGTCGCGAAGAATGTGGGGTGCAAAGGTGGAGGACATACTCCCTTCTCTCATCGGCCGCTCGCGAGAAAGTCTTACACTGTGAAGGTGAACCTCGACCTTGAACCGGAATCCGGGCCCGACGCCGCGCCCCCGCCGGTCGTCTCCCCGCCAGCAATCGAGGTCCGCGACCTTCGAAAATATTACGGCGGCAAGGCGGCCGTCGACGGCCTCTCCCTCCGCGTTCCCCGCGGCTGCTTTTTCGGTTTCCTGGGCCCCAACGGCGCAGGCAAAACCACTACCATTCGCATGTTGATGGGCGTCAACACCCCCACCTCGGGAGAGATCGAAATTCTTGGACTCCGCATGCCCGAACAGGGCGTGGCGATCAAGCGCCAGATCGGTCTTGTCCCTGAAGACACCCTCCTCTTCGACCATCTCACGGCGCATGAATATATGGAATTCAGCGGCCGAATTTACGGCCTTCCCGTCCCAATGACCCGCGAACGGAGCCGGGAACTGCTGGCGCTTTTCGAAATGGACGGGCAGGGCCGAAAGCTGATCGGCGAATATTCCAAAGGGATGCGCAAACGGGTGGCCATGGCCGCCGCGCTACTCCACAAACCCCAACTCTTCCTGATGGATGAACCCTTTGAGGGGGTTGACGCCGTCGGCGCCCGCCTCATGAAGGACATCCTGCTGGATCTGGTCGGAAAAGGCGCGACCATCTTTCTTACGTCCCATGTGCTGGAGGTCGTCGAACGGCTCTGCGACCGCGTGGCCATCATCAACCACGGGCGGCTTGTCATTGATGAGTCCATGGCCAATTTACGCGGTGGCGCCGAGTCACTGGAGGATATCTTTGTTCGCGCCGTCGGCGGTGCCCGTCCCGCCGAAAACCTGGAGTGGCTGTAGTGCAATCGCTCGCGCCTCTGCGGGCAATCGTCTGGGCGCAGTCCCGCACGTCCCGCAACTTCTTCCTCCGTGCCAACAAAGGCGGGCTCGCCTTCAAATGGCTCACAAGCCTGCTTTGGTATGGCATGTGGCTCCTCGCCGCCGCCGGAACAGCGGTCCTTGTCAGTGGCCGAGTCCCCATGAACATACTGGAAAAGGCGCTGCCCGGTGCCCTTTTTCTCATCTTCTTTTTTTGGCAGCTTTTCCCAATCATCCTCGCCTCCCAAGGCGCTTTCCTGGACCTGCGGAAACTACTTGTCTATCCCATTCCGCCCAGCCAGTTGTTCCTTCTCGAAATCGTCCTGCGCGTCTCCACGGCGATCGAAATGATCCTCCTCTCCGTGGGGCTCGTCATCGGCCTTCTCCTCAACCCCGGCGTCCCATTTTGGAGCCCTCTCCCCATCCTGATCTTCATTACGTTGAATCTGCTGCTGGCGACGGGCATTAAGTCGCTGCTCAATCGCCTGTTCAGGAAAAAAGGCGTGCGCGAAGCGATGATGGTCGTCTTTCTCGGGCTCATTCTTGCGCCGCAGTTTTTGGCCGTCGGTTTGCCGGAGAACGCCACGCCGCAGTTCCAATTTCTGAAGCGCTTCACCGCCGTCTTTCGCCTGTTGCCATGGTCCGCGGCGGCCAGCCTCGCCCTGGGCAAGTTATCCGGCTTGGCCGTAGCCAGCCTTTCCGCCGCCACCGCCCTCGCCTTTGTCTTCGCCCGCATGGAGTTTGCCCGGTCGCTGCGGTTGGATGAAGATTCCGGCAATGTCGGCCGGAAGGCTGTCAGCACGAACGAATCCTGGTTCGATCGCATCTCCCGCTGGCCTTCGATATTCCTGCGCGACCCGGTCGCCGCGCTAGTCGAAAAAGACATTCGGACGCTTTCCCGCGCCCCGCGATTTCGATTGATCTTCCTCATGGCCAGCACGTTCGGCGCCGTTCTCTGGCTCCCCCAAGTGATGCGGAGCAGGGATGGGTGGCTGGCGCAGAACTACGTGACCATGGCCACGCTTTACGGCATGTTGGTGCTCGGCGATGTGCTGTATTGGAATGTGTTTGGATTTGAGCGCGCCGGTTCGCAACACTGGTTTGTCACACCCGTCCGCTTCGGCGCCGTCTTGCGCGCGAAAAATCTGGTGGCCGCGCTGTACACGCTGCTGGCCATGGCCCTGCTCAGCACCATCGCCTCCGTGCTTCCGGTAGGCGCCGGTCTGCCGCAAGCCGTCGACGCCCTCGCCGCGGCCTCCGTATTCCTGCTGTGCCTGATGGCCGCCGGCAACCTGACCAGCGTCTACATGCCCCGCCCGATTGACGCCGCGCAAGCCTGGCGCAACAAGGGCGGCAAGACGCAGTTCCTGCTGCTCTTCGCCTACCCGTTGTTGACCATCCCGATCATGCTGGCCCATTTGGCGCGCTGGGCCACCGGCAGCTACTGGACCTATCATGCCGTGCTGGCGGTCGCGTTTCTTATCGCCCTGTGTTTTTACATCGTCGCCACTGAAACCGCCGAGGAAGCGGCGGAGGCTCGCAAGGAACAGATCGTCGCGGCGCTGTCGTATCAGGATGGGCCTGTGTCGATGGGGAGTTAGCAGTCTGCAACGGCTCCGCCTGCGGCATCCGGTCCTGTTCCCAGTTCTGCGGCGTCTTCACACTTGCCACAATCAGGTCGGCGAATTCAGATTGAGACAGGCTGGTGCCTTCGCGAATGGCACGCACCCCGGCGGCCTGGACGGCGAATCGGCGCGAAGCGTTTTTCTCGCCGCGCAGGATTGCTCCACCTTCACGGACGCTCCCCAACAACTCCTCAAACAACGTCGCTTTCATTTCGAAACTCCTCTCTCACAATCTTGGCAAGCTGAGCGGTCTGTTTTGGCGTAAGGTCCGCTGCCACATTCTTCGAAAAGATGATTACACGAGCGCCGCCACTCCTCGAGATCTAACTGCCACGCGGACTTTCCGATTGGCTCCACCACCGTTGATCTCTGCCCTTATCGTTGGGTTGGCGATCAACTGAGATTGAAGTCGTCGATACTCATGTTGTGCGGTATACTCCCCTTGAATTTAGTCAACCTTCCACCAATCGAAAAATGCGTGGGTTACCGCTATGCCTAATGAACGCGTAAGCATGCGCTCTTCTTCTGAGGAGGGAGGACGATCGAGGAGATTCCAAAAGATCCAAGACCCAACCGAGTCCGAGGCGAGAAATCGCCGGTCGAGCCTGTAAGAATCCGATTCGGCCAGACCATCGTAAGTCCGTTCAAAAAATGATTTGCAGTCATCGAATCCGGCAACCCCAGTGGTATTCCAGCCGAGAAGTTCAGCAACCACAATGGACATAAGCTCCTCCTCCCTAGATTCGTCGATTCGTAGGTCTGAGAGACGAGTGGCGGCCATGAATACCGAAGCCACAGTTACCGTCCAATCCCAGCGCGAGGCACTAATTGAATTCACCGCGGGAAACCGTTTAGCGAAGGCTGTGTAGCTCGAGATAGCGTAAATATTCGCCGCGCTGACCAATTGGACGGCAGATGACAGAAAGGAATCGCGAGGTTGATCTGACGGAGCGGTGAACCCACTCATCGTGAAATTCCGATTTTCGCGAGATCATCGTGGGCTCGTCCCAGAGTTCTCCACGCTTCAAATGGCTGTGAGGTTGGAGCCATGAAAATCGTTCTAAGTTTACGGAGCGATTAGGGAGCACCAGAATGGGTTCTTAGTATTTGACTTCGTAGTCTACTACTACGGAATCGCGGTTATCTGGGTTCATTATGACCAAATACCACGATCCCGTAAATGGTAAGCGCACGGTTTGGCTCTGAGTCTCTCTCGGATCGGGGAAACCGCCGAAGTACTTAAAGGTCTCGCTCCCTTCAGAAAATCGTGCCAATGCCTTCGGCCCCAAAACGTAACTCTTGACCGGACGGTCAGCGTCAATATCAAATTCAACGAGCCTGCTCTTTGGGACACTGTACTTGAGTCGGACGTGTTGATCAGGTCCAATCGTCACGCTAGGCATTGCTAGACCCCCTTTTCCGATTTTGGCTTTTGGATGGGAACGGATGCCGGATTTGGGTTTGGAATCAGCGATTGTAGCTCTGCTTGCCGAGTCTTCATGCCGGCAAATTCTTCGACTCGCTCCAGAAAACTTCTAATGGAGCGGTAGAAGAGTGGAATCAATAACAGCAGTCCGGCCTTCCAGTTCTCGATGAGTGACTTCGCTACATCGCTAAGACGGGCATGAAGTGGCTGAACGTCGGTTCCAAATACGATCCAAAAAACCTGACAGAAGATGGCGAAAAAGATCGCAATGGCTAGCAAAACGACTGTCACAACTTCAATTGTGGACAATATTCTGTTGGCCCACGGGGCAGTGGATGACGGAACTTCAGCTTCGGTTTCGCTGGTCACTTACTACAATCTCTCACATTCAACACCGTTGGTGTGGCTCCTCGCCAAGTGTTGCCCGTTTTCGAGTCGTACATCGGCGCGTCCGTTCATCGCATTCCGAATCCCAATGCTCCAAGATAGTTGCGGCCGTCATGTCCGGCTACTCCGCCACCCGAAACGGCTCCCCTCAATACTTCGTCCGAAACAACGCATCCATCCTTCGCCCCTTCGGCCGCGGCGGCTCCTCCCCGGTCAACAAAATCTCCAAATGCGGCAACACCGTCTCCAACGAATTCGGGTGCGTCGCAATCAGAAACTTTCCCGCCAACGCCCCCTCATAAATCGCGCGCGCAATCTCCACCGCCGGGGCACCCCGATCCACAAACCCCTTGAACTGCTCCGCAAATTCACCCTCCAACCCATTCGCCAAATTCGACTGCGTAAACGATGGCACCGCCACCGATACCCCAATTTCCGATCCCGCCGCCCGCAACTCATGCAACAGCGTCTCGGCCAACGACAACAGCGCCTTTTTCGACGCGCAATAATCCGTCGAAAACGGCATCGCGATCAGCGCCGCCATCGACGCCGTAAACACAATGCGCCCCTTGTGCCCCGCCGCCAGCCAGCCAGGAATCAATATCTGCAAAGC
>CAMDKT010000126.1 GCA_945900935.1 Candidatus Sulfopaludibacter sp. SbA3
GTCCATTGAACGATCTCAACTCAAAATGAATATGGATAAGAAGCAGTGAGAGGGGGCGTTGTCAGGTTGGTGAGAACTCGGTAGTCTTGAGAATAAGCGGTGGAGACGGATCGTCGCAGACATGCCTGCCGCGAATCGGCGGAATCGAAGTTCGCTAACTCACTCGCTAGTTGTAGCAACTCAACTGGGTAAGCCATCCGTCAGACCCAGGCCGCATCTTGACGCGCTGAAAATTCGGCATGGCCGCGGTAATTAATGTAGCAAAAAAGGCCCCATTCCAACTGCGGATCCAAGTGCCGATCAATCGCGGCTTCGATCCGGCTGATTGCTTCTAGAAAGCGATCATCGCGGCTGGCGTCCTCGGAGAGGACGATTTTGAAAAAAATGGAAGGGTCGCCGCTCCAGTCTTCTTCCAGACTATAGCGAAGCCGTTCGACGTCTGGGCCAAGCAGCGGGATCATCGCGTTGACGGCCTTGTCGAGCTGGTCGCGCTGCAAGAACCCTTTGGCGTAGTGCTGCATAACTCCATTATCCCAAAACTACGCCAGGCAGACGGCGCGGAGCCGGTCCTCCAATACGAACTGCTCGTTCTCAGTAAGCTTGCGGCCTTCGCACGTCAGATAGAAAACGTCGAGCGCTTTATGGGCCTCGGTGTCGATCAGCACCACTTCAATATTGCAGTTGGAATCGGCGAAGACGCGGGCGAAGTCGTAGAGGAGGCCGATGCGGTCCTCGGCGACGATCTCGACCAGCGTCGCGTGGCCGGAGGCTTCGCTGTCAAAATAGATCGTCGGACGGAGGCGGTCGCCGCGTGGTTTGGCTTGCGGGCGGACGCGGCGGTCGAGCATCTGGCGGACGTCGAGACTGCCCAAGGCTGCCTTCTCGATCATGCCGCGCAGGCGGTCGACTTCAGAGGGGTTGAGTTCCAAAGCGCGGCCGGGGTCTGAGAAGGTGAAGGCGTCGAGCACTTCGCCTTTGGCGTTTGAAAACGCTTCGGCCTTTAGGATATCCATGCCGAAGCCGCTGAGGGCACCGGCGATGGAGGCGAACAGGCGGGGCTTGTCGAGGGTGACCAGCGACATCTTCCAGACGCCGCCTTGCCGGGTAAGGTCAACAGCCACGCCGGATTGGCGAGCCTGTTGTTCAAGGGCCAGGTGAGCGGCCACTTCCTCCTTCGAGTGGGTGCGGAGATAGCGGATGGGGAGGCCTTCGAGAAACTCGCCGGCGGGGGCGTCTGGCTCGGCGTGAATGCGGTCGGTATCGAGTTCGCGGGTGAGTTCGCGGAGGCCGATGGAGTAGACGCGCGAGAGCTGTTCGAGCCGCCAGGGCGTCATGGCAGTGGGGTTGACGCCGCTGATGTCGGCGTAGGTCATGAGCGCCAGATAACGAAGATTTTCGACGGTCCCGGCTTTGGCGGCCAAGTCTTTGGCGGTTGCGGGATCATCGAGATCGCGCGAATTCATGACGGAAGACAGGATCAGGTGCTGCTCGACGAGGAGTCGGACGAAGGGCCGCTCTTCCTCCGGCATGCAGATACGGGCCATGATCGCTTCGCCGAGGCGGGCGGACTCCCGTGCGTGGGTGGGGCCGTCGATGGATTTGCCGATGTCGTGCAGGAGGATGGCGAGGACGAGGAGCGGGAGGGAGTCCACTTCGGTGAGTAGATCGGCGAATCGGCGGCGGGGCCCTTCGGAGGGCGATCGTAAGGCGAAGAGATTCTCAGCGACGATGAGCGTGTGTTCATCGACGGTGTAGCGATGATAAAAATCACGGATGACGAAGCCTTCGATCATGCGCCATTCGGGGAGCAGCGCGCCGAGGAGACCGGTTTCATGCATAGTCCGGAGGGCGAGCATGGCATGAGGAAGGACGAAGATTTCGCGGAGATAGTTCCAAAGCGGGCGGGGTTCAGCGAAGTACTTTTCTATGGCGGGGAGGGCGCGGGTGATGCGGCGCTCGGTGTCGGTGGCGGGGACGAGGCCGTGCCGGGCTGTAAACAGCATGAGCCGTAGAACGAGCTCCGGATCGCTTTCGAGCGTCTGCGGATTGCGGAGGAGAAGGCGCTCCTTGCTGACCGAAATTTCCGAAGTGGAAAGTCGGGTACGCCATTCGCGGAACTGGCTGAAGAGGCCGCTGGGGACGAGGCTTTCGCTGACATCGATGGCTTGTTTGGCGGCGCGGTGAATGCGGCGGGCGGCGAGGAAGTAAAGCCGCATCCAATTTTCGACCGGCATCACGACCGGCCCGGGATGGGCTGGCTGCTCCATAAAAGGCTGCCGAACGATGTCTTCCTGCGCATCGAACTGCAAAACGTTTTGATCGCGGCCGGCGACGAAATGCAGGTAGCAGCGAAGGGTGTGGAGGAAGTGAATCTCGGTGGTGAGTTCGCCGAGCCAATCGGGGAGTTCGCGCGATGGGTCCTGCAACTTGGCGAGCCAGCCTATGACGTGGAGATCGCGAAGGCCGCCGGGGGCTTCTTTAATGTTTGGCTCGAGGTGGTAGACGGTGTTTTGGAATTTTTCCTGACGCTCACGGGCCTGACGAATCAGATGGCGGAGCAGCGTCTGGCGTTCGCCGGCGATGAATTTGGGGAGCCTGGTGACGAGCGATTGGTACAGGCCGGTATCACCGCAGATAAGGCGCTGATCGAGGAGGCTGATGGTCAGTTCGAGATTTGTGGAATGGTATTCGCAGCACTCCTCGACTGTGTGGACCGAGTGGCTGACGCGGAGTCCGTTATCCCAGCCGGCGCGCAAAAAAGCGGACAGGGCGTCCCGCGGCTTTTGATCGCTGGGCGCCCGGTCCACGAGCAATAAAATGTCCACGTCGGAGTGGGGAAAAAGCTCCGAGCGGCCGTAGCCCCCGACAGCCAGGACGGCCATCCCTTTCGGGAAGGCCGCCGCCAGATGTTCCAGGAAAGCCGATTGCAGAACGTGATTAACCAGCGCCGTTCTTTCGGCAAGGACGGTGACAGGATTGCCGTCCGAAAAGAAGCGCTCTTGGATTGCTTGCAAGGAGTTGTTAGAGGGCTGTTTCGCCGCGTTCATCGTTACGAATGCGAATGGCTTCGGCCACTTCATAGACAAAGATTTTGCCGTCGCCGATTTTGCCTGTTTTGGCGGCCGCGGAGAGGGCAGTGATGACTTCTTCCGAGCGGGAAGAAGCTACCACTATCTCTATCTTAACCTTTGGGAGCAGGTCGACCTGATACTCCTGGCCGCGATAAACCTCTTTATGTCCTTTCTGCCGACCGTGGCCGCGAACTTCTGTGACGGTCATACCGTCGATGCCAATGGCTTTCAGGGCCTCTTTGACTTCTTCGAGTTTGAAGGGTTGAATGACTGCTTCGATTTTTCTCATCTTAGGACTCCAGGCTATACCCTTCCTCGCCATGCTGGCTCAAATCGAGACCCGTGGTCTCCTCTTCCGGTGAGACGCGAAGGCCAACGACGGCGTCGACGACCTTTAGAATTATAAACGTTCCGACGATCGCGATAACCCAGGCGATGGCGACGCCGATGGCCTGATTCAACAACTGGCCACTGTTGCCTTCCAGCATTCCGACTGGGAGGACCTTACCCGCGGCGTCTTTGAACGCCGGGTTAATCTCGCTGACAGCGAAGACGCCGGTGAGGAGAGCGCCAAGCGTACCGCCGGCTCCGTGGACACCGAACGCGTCCAGGGAGTCGTCATAGCCGAGCATGTTCTTCACCTTCACCACCATGTAGTAGCAGAAGATCCCGGCGATGAAACCGATGATTAAAGCGGGCATGGGCTTCACGAAACCGGAGGCGGGCGTGATGGCGACCAGACCAGCGACCGCACCGGAGATACCGCCCAGGATACTGGGTTTACCGTGCTGCATCCATTCGGCGAGGATCCAGCCGCAAGCGGCGGCGGCGGCGGCGAAGTGAGTGGCCGCGAAAGCGGAAGTGGCGAGAGTGCCGGCGGAGAGCGCGCTGCCGGCGTTGAAGCCGAACCAGCCCACCCAAAGGAGACACGCGCCGATGAAGCTCAGTACCAGGCTATGCGGCTTCATGGCTTCAGCGGGGAAGCCTTTGCGTTTGCCCATGACCAGGGCGCACACCAGCGCCGACACGCCGGAACTAATGTGAACGACGGTGCCGCCGGCGAAATCGAGGCAAGGAACCTTGCCGCCCAGGTAGGCGTTGAGAAAGCCGCCGTTGCCCCATACCATGTGGGCTAAAGGGTAATAGACGATCAGCGACCAGAGGATGGTGAAAAGAACCATCGCGCTGAATTTCATGCGTTCAGCGAAGGCGCCAGTGATGAGCGCCGGAGTGATGATGGCGAACATCATCTGAAAAAGCATGAAAGTTTGATGCGGAATCGTCGCGGCGTAGGCGGCATAGGGTTCGCCGGCTACTTTATCGAGGAACAGATACCGCAAATCACCAATGAAGGGATTTCCCTCACCAAAAGCCAAACTATAGCCGATAAGAGCCCACATGACGGTTCCGATCGCCATGAGGATAAAGCTCTGCATCATAGTACCGAGGACATTTTTTCGCCGGACCAAGCCGCCATAAAACAGCGCCAAGCCGGGGCCGGTCATCATTAACACCAGTGCGCAGCTAACCAGCATCCACGCATTGTCGGCGTTCATTTGCGCCGACTTAATTCCCGCTTCAAGGGCGGCTGTCGAGCTGGGAGCCGCGGCTTGCCCTATTAGGTGCGCCGCGGCTAAGGCCGACAGGGACAAAATCGAAAGAATACGTTTCATGACTCTCCTCTAGGACTGTCTCGCGACGTGGCGGACTACGCGGACGGGGCGTGTGATAGCTATCATCTATCGTCATGCCGCCGAGGGGAAGTCAATCTTTCCTATCCAGCCGATTCAATTAATCTATTGACCGTTATCCGTATGGGGCCAATTGAAATTATTGATTGGCGCGAACGGTTGAACGCCCCGTAGACTGCAATCTAAGGTTCCGAGCGGATACCTTTTCTTTCGCAAACAACCAACCACACATGGAGATCAGGTAAATGAAACTTTCGACGTTTTTCCGCGTCGCCACAACCGCCGTTTGTTTTGCTGGCGCCGTGATGGCGCAAGCACAGCCGACGACGCCCGCGACGCCACCGGCGGCTCCGGCCGCACCGACCGTGTGGTCGGCAGGAGGGATTACCTTTAGCGGTTTGATTGACGGGTACTATAGCTTTAACGCGAATCATCCCGCGAGCCGTAACAACAACCTCCGCAATTTCGAAGTGAAAGCCAATCAGTTTTCGCTGAACATGACCAAGTTCACACTGGAGCATGACGCCGATCCCGTGGGCTTTAAACTCGACTTTGGCTTTGGGCGGGCGTGGGAGATCTTCCATGCGACAGATCCGGCCGGTACCGACGTTGTCCGGTACATTCCGCAGGCTTACATCACATTCAAACCGAAGAACGCGGGCGGGCTACAGATCGATTTCGGTAAGTTTTATACATCCGCCGGGGCCGAGTTAACCGAAAACAACCTCACTTGGAATTATGGCCGCGGACTTCTCTACACGAATGGACCTTACTACCACACGGGTCTCCGGATCAATAAACCATTGAACGACAAGTTCGCCGTTGGCCTGCAGGTTGTCAACGGTTGGAACAACGTGGAAGACAACAATTCCGGCAAGACATTTGGCTTCACGACGGCGTTCACGCCGAACAAGAAGTTCAGTTGGTACAACAACTACTACACGGGACCGGAGAAGAACGAAACCAACAAAGGGAAGCGTAACTTTTTCGATACAGTGATCAACCTGAACCCCAACGACAAGACGAGCTTCTTCGTGAACTACGACTACGGCCACGAAAGCAAAGTGGGCAGTAGCGACGCGACCTGGGTTGCGATCGCCTTTTCGAGCCGTTTCCAAACGACCGAAAAGACAGCGCTCGCGCTGCGCTATGAACACTACAATGACCAGGACGGCTTCATCACCGGACAGACACAGAAGTTGAACAGCTTTACGGTGACCGGCGAATACAAATGGGTAGAAGGCCTGCTGGCAAGGCTTGAGTATCGCCGGGATTGGTCGGACAAACCCTTCTATGACCGCGGCAACACGCTGGCCACTTGGAAGAACCAGGATACGGTCACTTTGGGTATCGTGGCTTTCTTCGGCCCGAAGCGCTAATTCGAAACCGGCTCCGGCCGGAGAACGCCGACTCCAATCTGCCCATGCAGATTCTCGGCGGGCTCCGGCCGGTCGCCTCCTCCGAACCAAACCCGCACCGTTCCATCCGTTTGCACTTCGATCTCCGGATCACAGACAACCCTCGAATTCCACCCCTCACCAACGTCCATCAGCGCTTTCTCTCCCACTCTTTTCCAGTAGATCCCGTCGGTTGAAACGGCCAAGCCGATCCGCCGCCACTCCTTTTTATCCCGGCCGGTATAGAGCATCCACCACTTACCAAATTGCGTCCAAACGGCAGGCTCGCCGAGGCCGTTTTCGTCGAAGGCGCCGGCGGGGCCGAGTTCGAGAATGGGATTTTGCCGGAATTTTGTCCAGTGAACGCCGTCGCTCGATTCGGCGACACCCAAGCGCTGGCGGCGAGCGCGGTCCTGGCCGAGGAAGAACATGTAGAGTTTGTCGCCAGTTTTGATGACGTAGGGATCTGCGACACCGCGTTCGTCCCAGGCGCCGCGGGGGCCGTTCTTCAGAACGGGCTCGGGGAGTTTGTCTTTGAATGCGAGGGCGAGTCCGATTTGGGGCGGGTTTCCGGCTTGGTAGTAGTAGTTATTTTCGTGAACCGCGCCGTTGGCGGCGATGTAATTACCCTCCCAGGAGGCGGGGCCGGGCACGAGGATTGGGCCTGTTTTTACCCAGGCAATGCCGTCTTTGGAAGTGGCGAGGCCGGTCCGCCAGACTTTTCCGTCCCAGCCTGAGTAAAGATTAATGTAACCGGCGGCGGTTTTGGCGATGGATGGGTTTAAAGCGTCGATGCTGTCAAAGGCACCGGCGGGGCCGCGAGTGAGTACGGGGTCCGGCCGGGGTTCCCAGACCCAGCGGATGTTTCTGGGTTTGCCCTGGGCTGGGGGGAGTTGAAATTCCGCATATTTTCCACATCCTGCGAGGGCAAGACTTGCCAGTACGACCCGCCATTTCATAGAAGGATCATTTCATATTCAAAACTGCGGCGGACGTGTATGAACACCGGTTCCGTTAGCGGCTGTGATAAAAACAAAATGCGCGCAAAAGCGCAAAGACCGACAAAGGAAAACAAGCTGCGACAAGCCCGTCTCCAGCGGAGATACCGTGTCATTAACAGCATCAGGCATGTCAGCCTGCAATGGCGCGTTCAAACGCCTGCCCCAGAGCGAGCACGGACCAATCCGCTCCGGCACGCCCCACAATCTGCAAGCCCACCGGCAAGCCCTCCGGAGTGAATCCGCAAGGCACACTCAGCGCCGGCACGCCGAGGATTGAAACATAGTAACAGCTCCGCATCCAATCGATGTAAGTCGGCAGCGGCAAGCCATTGATCGAAGTTACATACGGCTGCTCAATGTCAAACGGCGGTACCTGCACCGTCGGCAGAACGAAGAACTCATAAGTATCCTGAAATGCCGCCACGCGAGCGCAAAGCCCGTCCCGCAGAACATGCGCCGCCGCAATGTCGTAAGCCGTCAACAAAGCCCCCCGCTCAATCTCCTGCCGGACAGTCTCTTTCACCCGGTCCAAGGGCTTATCCCCATGCAGCGTAAAGAACTCCTGCGCCCGCAACACGCGGAAACTAGCATCCGCATCCGCAAAATCCGGCGTCGCCTCATCGACCAAACACCCCAATGCCTCAAATTGGCCCCGCGCCTTATTCGCCACTTCCCGGACTACGGCCTCGAACGGCATCCCCGGAACGTCTCCAAGCCAAGCAACCCGCGTCCCGCGAAAATCCCGTTCAAATGCAGGCACGCTCGAAAGACGCGCCAAGACCGCCAACAACAACCCCACATCCCCGCAGTCCCGCCCCATCGGGCCGTTCACCGTTAACACGCTCCCGCCCGGCGTCAGGCCCGGCGTCGGCCGCAAACCCGTCACGCCGCAAAAACTCGCCGGATTCCGCAACGAACCGCCCGTGTCCGATCCATCCGCCAACGCAATCATCCCCGTCGCCAGCGCCACCGCCGCCCCTCCGCTGGACCCCCCGCACGTCTTCGTCAAATCGTACGGATTCCGCGTCTTCCCAAACACCGGATTGAACGTCTGCGACCCCGCTCCAAATTCCGGGGTATTCGTTTTCCCCATGCAAACACAACCCGCCGCCTTCATTCGCTTGACAATTTCCGTATCAAACGAAGGCACATAATCGGCAAACAGCGGCGACCCGAACGTCGTCCGAATCCCCTGCGTTTCCTGCAAATCTTTATGCGCCACCGGCAGCCCGTGCAGCAAGCCCAGGAACTCCCCTTTCAAAGCCGCGCGATCCGCCATCTCCGCCTGCGTCCGCGCTAATTCCGGCGTAAACGTCACAATCGCGTTCAACTCCGGATTCCGGCGCGCGATCACTTCCAGATGCGAATCCAATACTTCCCTTGCCGAAATCTCCCGGGCGCGCAACATACGCGCCAATTCCGTCGCCTTTGTAAAATACATTGGGTTTGTGCTCGCTTCCATTCGACCCACAGTCGCCACTGTCCGAATGACCTTGCCGCGGATTTCAAAAACGGACGAAGCGAAACTCCCCCGGCACGCCTACGCTATAAAGGGATCGAGTGCCTTTCAGTCGATAACTGTATCAACATCGGCGCCGCGCGCGCCATTCGAATCGATGAATTTTCCCGGCAGATGGGCCTCCCGTTAACGGACCATCAGCGAGTTCTTGACTTCGGTTGCGGGCTCCTCCGCTGCCTTACGCCAATGGGAGGTTTGACATGATCTACGCCATCTCGGTCTTCACCCGCCTCGATAGCGGTTTGCAGGACCTTCAGCTCACCGAGCCGCACCGCATTCTTCGCCCCGGCGGCGTCCACGGAGCCAACGCCGCGAGCGAACTCGACTCCGCCGGGCAAAACACCCTCCTGAGCCAACGGTTTTCTTCACAGAAAATCCGCGAAACTCCGGGGCCTTCATTCCGGCTGGTAGCAAACCACCTGTTCTCTAACGTCCGGTACGAACGCGTCCCCGATGGCATCCAGAACTTCGTCCTCGCCCAAAATGCCGACGCACCAGCAATTTGATATACTAAATTCGTTGTTCGCACAAGTGGCGGAGTGGCGGAATTGGCAGACGCAGCAGACTCAAAATCTGCCGTACTTCACTGTGCGTGTGGGTTCAAGTCCCACCTCCGCCACCACTTGTTTTTTACTTCTCAACAAAAAAACACCCGGCAATCAATGCGTCAATCCCGGACGAATAGAAACTCCGCACCGCGTCCCGCGGCGTACACACCAGCGGATCGCCAAACAAATTGAAGCTCGTGTTATACAACACCGGCATCCCGAACTCGGCCGCCGCCTTGTGCAACAAACGCCAGTAGAGCGGATTATCCGCTTCCGAAACCGTATGCACACGAACCTTGTCATCGCCCAGAATCGCGCTCGCGAACTTTTCCCGGTGCGCCGGCCGGACACGCCCCACAGTGGCTAGATACCGCGCATTCGGTCCCACTTCAAAATACTCCGCCGCCAACTCCACCGGAACCGACGCCGCGAACTTCCGGAACGGCTCCCGATGCTTAATAAACACGTTCAAATTTTCCGTCGAATACGGATTCACCGGGCTCGCTAAAATGCTGCGATTCCCCAGCGCCCGCGACCCGAACTCCATCCGCCCCTGCATCCACGCCACGATTCGGTCCCGCCGCAATTGATCCATCGCCGTCGACAGAATCGCGTCTGTCGACAACAGCGTCTGGAACCGCAGCTTGCAGTTTTCAAACGCGCGCTTAATGTCCTCGCTCGCATACTCCGGGCCCAGGAGAGCTGTTCGCACAAGTGGCGGAGTGGCGGAATTGGCAGACCCAGCAGACTCAACATTTGCCGTACTTCCCTGTGCGTGTGGGTTCAAGCCCCACCTCCACGACCACTTGTTTAGCTAACGATGCAGCGTTTCCAGCACGACGCTGGGGTTGCTTGCGATGACCATTAGCAACACCCGCGCCGGTCCCTCGGGGACACGCCGATGCGCTTCCCAATGCCGGATCGCACTCAGCGAAAAACCAAAGCTTGTGAACTGCGCCTGCGTCATGCCCAGTTTGCCGCGAATCGATTTTACGTCGACATTTTCAGGTATGTTGGCGCTAACACGAACTACTTTCACGCCGGTTTTCTCACCACGCCCATAGGCGGCATATTCCTCAAGGCTCTCCACGATGCCGCGTGCAACGGGGCTTAAGCTATTCTTGCTTATGGTCTGCTTGCCAGGGGGTCGTGCCATGTTCATTTCTCCTGTTTCAGTATGTTTCTAACCAACGCCGCGAGTAGCCTCTTTTCCCGTTCAGGCAAGTCATCTTTCTCGTTCTTCGCATACGCTGTCAGCAGCAACACCTGCCATTCGGGTCGATGGTAGTAGTAGATCACCCTGCTGCCGCCACGTTTACCTCTGCCTGCAAATCCCCAGCGTAACTTGCGCAACCCGCCCGTCCCTGGGATAACATCCCCTTTGTCCGGCTGATTGCCAACGAACTCGATGAGTGCTGCGAGTTCAGCCTCAGTAAACAGTCGCTTGCTCGCTTTTCTGAAGCCACTTAGCGAAATTACCTCGATCATGGCCGTTGTCCAACGGTACTCCATTGGATCAGTTATTGCAAGCGGCAAAGCAGTTCACAGGCACATAGTTCCTTGCCCTCAAGACCTTCGTCGTCGAGAATCCCAAGCACGATTTGCGCGGACCAATCGCCCGCACCGCCCCAACGGCATCCCGAATCGTCCGCAGATTGGCATTGGTCTCAGTGCTGCCGCCGCCCGCCAGGATCTGTTGCCCCACCTCTCCCACCACTCATTTCCTACTTCTCAACAAAAAAACACCCGGCAATCAACGCGTCAATCCCAGACGAATAGAAACTTCGCACCGCGTCCCGCGGCGTACACACCAGCGGATCGCCAAATAAATTGAAGCTCGTGTTATACAACACCGGCATCCCAAACGCGCCCGCCGCCTTATGCAATAGCCGCCAGTACAGCGGATTATCTTCTTCCGAAACCGTATGCACACGAACCTTGTCATCGCCCAGAATCGCGCTCGCGAACTTTTCCCGGTGCGCCGGCCGGACACGCCCCACAGTGGCTAGCGGGAGTTTCCTAGGCCAGCGCTTCCAATTCCGTGCAAAGTACTGATAGAGAGGGAGTTAACGCGTCTCGCAGTGTATATACGGAAATACTGATTTGCAAAGTGTAGCTGCGTCGCTATACAATAGCTATTGACAGGACTGTGT
>CAMDKT010000127.1 GCA_945900935.1 Candidatus Sulfopaludibacter sp. SbA3
CACGTCCCCGACATCGCACTAAACAGCCCCTGAATCTGCCAGCCGCCCGCCAGCCAGTTCGCCGCCCCGCCCGTCGCCCATTTCTTCCCCTTGCCAAAGGGCAAAGACCACATATAACTCTGGGTAAACACGTGCGTCCGGTTGTCGCCCATATGGCCTTTGTTCAAAGCCACATTCATCGCGATCGCCAGCCCGCCGGTGTCTTCCGTATAGTTCAACCCCTTGCTGAACGTATACGCGGTCGTCATGAAGAACCCGTTGCCTACCCGCCGGTCCAGCTTAAACTGCAGGCCGTTATACCAGGTCGACGTACCCACAACGCTAGTCGTATCCGTTGCTCGCCGGAACCTCACGAAGAGCGGGCGCCCGTTATTTCCCGACCCGGGAAGCTGCGACGCATTGATGTTAATGCCCGACTGATTATTGACGCCCTTGTTTCCCACATACGCCACATCCAGCGCCAGCTTCCACGGCAGTGCCCGCTGCACCGCGAAGTTCCAGCTCTGCACATACGGGCTCGCCAGGTCATAGGGTGTAATGCCATACCCATTCGACAGCGGCGCGTTCTCGATAATTCCGTTCGACGGAATGGCGAATGGCGAAAACGGCGGGAAGCCCGTGGTCATCGTCACTGCCGACACGACAAATGCATTCGCCGCCGGGTACCCGTTGTTCTGCAGAATCGGGAAGTTGGTCTGGTCCATCCGCCGCGGGAAGAAGCTGATCCCAAACCCCGTCCGGATCACAGTCTTATCGTTGAAGCGATAAGCAATCCCCAGCCGCGGCCCCCAGTTGTTATTCGACTGCGCGATGTTCATCGGCACACTTCCCAATCCGGACAATTCGAGCGTATTGTTCGCCGGATTGTAGTTCGAGAACCCGCCGGCGAAGCGCGGCTTGCTCCCCCGCTCCCGCTCCAGCCGGACACCCAGATCCACCGTCAGTTTATGACTCACTTGCCACTTGTCCTGCACATAAAAGTTCCAAATCAACTCTCGCCGCGCCGGAAATACAAACGGCAAGTCGCGCCCCGTCTGATTCGGCGCGTCGAGTAGAAACGAGGCGAACCCGTTCGCGAAGTTCCGCCGCGTATCCGCCAGGTCGCCCGTCTGCCCCGGCTGATAGTCAAAGCGCCCGCGAGGATTAAAAGTCTGGGTCTGCAGCAGGTCGTTCCGCTCCCGCCGTATATCCATGCCAAACCGCACGATGTGCTTGGAGAACGTCTTGGAGAAGTTATTCACAATGCCAAACGACGTCACGCTCCGCGCCCACGGCAGGCTCGGCGAAAAACCAACCAGCGGCGACGAGTACCCATTCACCCGGATCTCCGCCAGGCCGCTCGTCCACGAGTCCAGATTCACCCCGCGAATCCCAATCTCCTCCGACGTCTTCTTCCCCGAGTCGGACGCCAATGCGTCGTTCCTGTTCCGCACAACGCCAATCCGCGACTCCCAAACGAACGTCGGCGTCAAAACTTTCGAATAATTCACCCCCGCGCTTTGCGTCCGCGCCGGCCCGCTTCCGCCAAACCCGCCGTTCCGGAATCCGCCGTATATTCCGCCCGGTCCAAACAGCCCAGGGTCGTCCACGATCGCCTTTTGGTAGCTGTACCGCACCGCAATCCGGTCATTGCTGCCGATCACCCAATCGACCTTCGTGTCTGCCTGGTCCAGCGTCTTAATCCGCACGCTGTTCTGCTTGGTAATTCACTTGCCCTTCCGCCGCCGCCAGGTTCGGATCAGGCACAAAGCCCAGTATCCGCCGCGAAATCGGGCTGATCCGGCTCGCCGGAATGATGTTCCCCGCAAACGCCGTCCGCGCTCCGCCGCTTGCATTTCCAGTCAACGGGTCATAAATCGCCGATCCGCCCGCCGACATACTCCCGCTTCGGAAAGCCGCCCCCGGAAGCGTCCCGCGATTAACTTGCCCTAAGTGGTCCCGGCTCCCTTGATAATCGCCAAAGAAGAACAGTTTGTCCCGCAGTATCCGCCCGCCCAAGGTTCCGCCAAACTGGTTATAAACGGTCGGCGCCTTCGTCACCGCAAACGTGTTCCGGGCCTGTATATTCTCGTTGCGATGAAACTCAAAAAGGCTCCCGTGAAAATCATTCGTGCCGCTCTTCAGCGTCACGTTCGTCACCGCGCCGCCGGCGTTCCCAAACTCCGGATCGAAGTTTGATGTCGACACGTCCACCGTCTCAATCGCTTCCGCGGGCGGTACCAGCGCCGTCAGGTTCCCGTTGTCGATCTTGTTCTCAATGCCCTCAATCTGGAAGTTATTAAACTGCCGCCCCTGCCCATTCACGCGCACCGATAGCGAGTCGTGCGAGTTATAGAACTCCGAGTGCTGCCGGGACGGCCGCCCCACGCCCGGCACCAGCACCAGCAAGCCCTGGTAGTTGCGGTTATATAACATCGGCATGTTTACCAACTGCGCCGCTTCAATCTTCCCGCCCGTGTCCGCCCGGTCCGTCTGTAAAAGCGGCGTCGCCGTCGCGCTTACATCCACGGTCTGCGTCACCGCGCCCGGTACTAATTCGAAATTTACCCGCGCCGTCGTATTCGGCTGCAATTCCACGCCCGTTCGCAGTGTCTTGCTAAACCCCTGCTTTTCCGCTTCCACCCTGTAATCGCCCGGATCCAGGTTCACGAAAAAGTAATTTCCCGCCTCGTTGGTATCGACGGTCCGCTGAAAATTGGTCCGCGTCTCGGTGATCGTAAGCTTCACGCCCGGCACCACCGCGCCGGATTGATCCGTGATCGCTCCTAAGATCTGGCCCTTCAAAACCTGAGCCGCCGCCGGCGTCACCAACGCCAGCCCGCACAGCAACAGAACAAACAAACGCTTCTGAATCATAGAATCCCCTCACTGGAACGCCACTCTATCAAATTTCTCACCCTCGCGTCTGCTCGCTCCGCCCGAAGCGGTCGCCTTTCGAAGAAATCGCGGCTAGAATGCGGCAGAGCTGGGACCAACGCGCCGCGAAAACGCCCGCGATTACATCGTCGATTCCAACAGCGACTGGTCCGAAACGAATCCTGCGCCCTCGGCGCGGGCCGCGTCACCAAAGCCCTCGCCGGTCTCTTCGGCCAAATCGACGCCGTCGGCGTCAGCCCCGAAATGGCCACCCTCGCCAAACGCGCCTGCGCCGATACGCCCAACGATACCTGGCTTGGCGTTCCCTTCACCGATCAGGAAGCCGTCGATATGGCCGAACGCTGCGGCTTCGAAGCCCGTCACCGCGTCGGGGCCTCTCTGCTACTTTAAACGCTAACCCAGCCCCTGCGCCACGCCTGTGCTGTCGCCGAACGACTCTTCCTTCACACCCATCCGCTCCATCAGCGCCAAGTGTAAATTGCAGAACGGCGTCTTCTTCTCAAATCGCACGCGCCGGCCAGGCCGCAATGTCCCATTCCCGCGCCCCGCCAGCAACAGAGGCAGGTTCTCTTCAATGTGCCGGTTCCCGCATTTCAACGAAGAGCCAAATAGGATCATAGAGTGATCCAGCAGTGACCCCTCCCCCTCTTTCAAATTCTTCATCTTGTTTAACAAATACGCTAACTGCGTCGTGTGCCAGTTGATGATCGCCTCATACTGCGTCCGCGTCTCCGGAATATCGCGATGATGCGAAAGCCCATGGAAATTGCCCTTCACGCCCGGCAGGAATCCATAGTCATGCGACGACTGCGCATCGCCCAGCATGAACGTCGCCACTCGCGTCGTATCCGTCCAGAACGCCAGCACCAGAATGTCCATCATCAGCCGCACATGCTCCAGATGCGACTCCGGAATCCCCGCCACCGGCCGGTCCAGCGGGAACTTTCCTTCGTTAATCCACCGCTTCTGCGGCTTCATGGACGCTTCCAGCCGCCGCTCCACGGATCGCACCGATTCAAAATACTCGTCCAACCGCGCCTGGTCTCCCTTGCTCCCCTTCGCCCGCAACGCCCGCGCCTGTTCCAACACCACGTCCAAGACCGACGAATCGTCCCGCTGCAACGAATCCAGCATCTCCGGGGACTGCGGATTCACGCCGGAAACCACCGACTGGCGCTTATTCCGGAACAACCTGTCAAACGCCAATTGCGGCACAATTTCTTTCGCGACCGGCGTCTTCGGATCGGCCCAGGAAAGAAAGGAGCCCAGCGCCCGCGGAAATCCGCCGCCTGCCGTATCAATGCCCGTGCGCGGCGCGTCACAACCGATTTCAAGTGATGGCAGCGGCGTCTGGTGCCCTATCCGTTGCGCCACCAGCTGGTCTACCGTCGTCCCGCCCGAATCCAAGTCTCCGCCCGTCGTCCGCTCCACGAACCCGCCCGAAAGCCACGCCGGCACTTTCGGCCAATGCCCGTTCCGCCCCACGGTGTTCTTGTTCCAAAGATTTTCCAACAGCATGAACTCGGAACGCAAACCTTCCAACGGCTTCAAGTGAGGAGTAATTTCATAATCCTCCCCATCCCCCGCCGGCGTCCAATGATCCGGCCACACGCCATTGGGCATGAACAAACACGCCATCCGCAGCGGCGGCGCCGCCAAGCGGTCTACCCCGCCCGTCGCGCCCATCACGCCCGACTCCAGCCACGGTGTCGCCATCGCCACACCCAATCCGCGCAAAAGATTCCGTCTTGTCTGCATGTTTGCCTCGAAAATTTATTTCGTACCCAACAGCCGCCTGGGAGCCTTCTTCACCGGCGCATGGCTCTCACTCACCGCCGCATCGGCCTGCGTATTTCGGAACGGTGTACTCATTACAATATCGCGAATCAGCGTCCGTGTCTGGTAGCCGTTCTTCGCCATCGAATCCATTAGCTTCTGCACCGTGCACTGGTCGCCGTCCTGTAAACTCCGCCCGAGCGCATATCCCAGCAATTTCGACGTAATGTGCCGTGAGAACTCTTCTTTCCGGTTCATCAACACGGCTCTCAGCTCCACCGGACCATTGAACTTTTCCCCGCTCGGCAAAGCGCCCGAAGCGTCCACCGCCGAGCCATCGTCGTCGGTGTCCCGCCAACGGCCCATCCAGTCAAAGTTCTCCAAGCCCAATCCAATCGGGTCCATCAGGTTATGGCAAGCCGCGCAGGAAGTATTCTCCCGGTGCTTGGCCAGCATCGCCCGCACCGTCATCTTCTTCGCCGCGCCCTTGGCTGCTTCCAGCGGCGGCACATCGGCCGGCGGCGGCGGTACCGGCGTGCCCAGCAGCGTTTCCAGCACCCCCGCCCCGCGCAGCACCGGGCTGGCCTGTTTGTAGTGCGAAGTCATCGCCAGCACCGAAGCGAATCCCAACACCCCCGCCCGCCGGTCATCCGGCCACTGGACTAAGTGAAACCCCGGTCCTGACGGCAGCTTTACTTTCCCTTCTAACTCGTAATACTTGACTAACCTTTCCGTCAGAAACGTGTAATTCGCCGTCAGTAAGTCCAAGACCGGTTTGTTAGCGGTCAGGATGTGGTGAAAGAATAACTCCGGTTGTTCCCGTAAGTCCGCCGCGCCCTCCGGTGTGTAGAAATGTTGTAACTCGGTCAACAAGGGAACCGCTCGCCCGCCGATCTCCTGTGTCCCCAGCCATTGGCCCATAAAGCCATTGGCGAACACGCGCGACCGCGGATCGTCAATCATCCGTTCCACTTGTGCCGCCAATATTTTCGCGTCTTGCAGCTTCCCTTCCGACGCCAACCGCAGTAACTCCTCATCCGGCATTGTCGACCAAAGGAAATAGGACAACCGCGAAGCCATCTCGTACTGCCCAATCGGCTGAATCCCCGTTTTCGGATCATTCTCTTCCACCTTGAACAGGAACCGGGGCGAAATCAAAACCGCCTTCAATGCCAATTTGACGTTCTCTTCGAACGGCTCTCCGCGCCGCGCCCCACGGTCATAAAGCGCCAGCAACCGGTCAATTTCCGCCGGCTCCACGCGCCCCCGGTATGCCCTCGGCAACAATCGCGTCAACAGCCGGCGCGCCGCCATCCTTCCATCCACCGGCGACTGCCCCACTTCAATCCCAAACAACCGGTAATGCAGCGACCGCTTTTCCGAAGTAACTTCGGTTGGCCGTTGGTCCACCGTCAGGCTATAAAACTCAATCCGTTCGGACCCATTGACGACGGTTATCGTATGCGGCCCGCGCCCCAGCGTGGCATTCACCGCCCGCGCCGTCGCCCCGCCCCCGGAGTCCCGTGCATAAGAAACCGAACCCGCCTGCACACCGTCAACCAGGACTTTCAACGTAAACGGCGTCAGCTTTGGACGCTCCACGGAAACCCGCAACGAATACGGCCCCTCCGCGAACACCGAAACGGAAGCGGACAACTCCGCCGCCGGATCCAAAAACCGGGAAGGTTTAAGCCCGGTTGGCGGCGGCATCACCGGCGCCATCTCATGGGAAAGGACAACGCGATTAAACGGCGGCGTAACCACAATCCGATCCAAAACCGTTGTCGCCGCTTCCATGTAGCGTTCCAGCATCATTGGCGGCACGAACAGCGTCTCGCCGTTCGTATCAAACCCAGCCCCGCCGGCTTCATCAGCGGGAAACAGATCCGGGGCCACGACATCCAAGCCAAACAAATCGCGTATGGTGTTCTTCCATTCCCGCCGGTTGAGCCGCCGCGAAGCCACAAAACCCGCATACTCCCCGGTCGCGCAGCCAGTAGTTCGCAACCGCTCATCAATCCAGTTCGCGACCAGCATCCGGTCGGACTCCGAGATCTTCGCCGCCCCCGGAGGCATCGTGCGATTGCGCAACTGCGTCGCCACATCCCGCCACAGGACGCGCCGCGTTTCCACATCTTTCGGCGAATCCGACTTCAGGAAATCAATCCGATTCCGGGCGTTCGATGGGTTATGACAACTGGCACAGTTCTCCGTCAGCACTGGACGAATCTTCGAAGTGAACTCATCCGGAGCCGCCCAGACCGCGCTTGCCGCAGCGAAAAGTAAAAAGACTTTCACACTCAAACTCTATAGCGGTTCTTCGCTCGACGCAAACCTTCAATAGACCGCTTTCGCCTCCATCGGCTGTGGCGCGCGCCGCCCGTCAACCCGGAAGGCCTGCCGAATTTAGCTACACTGAAAGCGTATCGGAATACCCATGGTTGAACTCAAAGTCCAAAAAATCGGCGACTCTCTCGGACTCATACTCCCTTCCGAAGTTCTCTCGCACTTGAATTGTCGCGAGGGTGAATCCGTCATGCTGGTCGAAGGTCCCGCCGGTAGAATCACTATCACGCACGCCGAATCGAATCACGAGCAAATAATGGCAAAGGCGGCGGATTTGATGCGACGCTACGACGGCACTTTGCGCGACCTGGCAAAGTGATTGATCCAATTTGGATAGACGAGAAGGCGGTTCTCGAGATTCATGTTCGGTTGCTCGGTCTATATGGCGGGGCCTCCGGCGTACGTGACGTGAACCTCTTGAAGTCCGCTTTAGCTCGACCGCTCCAGCACCTTGCGTATGCGGCCAGTCCAGACATTATTGACCTTGCTGCTACGCTCACTGTCGGGATCGTCAGGAATCATCCGTTTGTCGACGGGAATAAACGGACTGGCTTCTTAGCTGGCATGATTTTCCTGGAACTTAACGGATATGATTTCATCGCGACAAGGGAAGTATCGACCCAAACCGTGCTCGCCCTCGCCTCCGGTGAGATCGACGAATCCGCCTACGCCGAATTCCTCCGCCAATCTACGACGCCTTCGAGGCAAACGTAGTAACCGGAAGCGTGAGTGTACGAGCGCCTGGCCGGGTTACGGTTGACGGTCCTGCCAGGCACATCGGTCAACCGGAAATCGCGCCCCTGGAACGGGATCCTGAATGGCGCGAAGGCCGATTTCGTCCGTCGCCCCGATTAACTTCCCGCCCTTAATGCCGCCGCCGGCCATCCAGATGCTAAAGCCGTATGGATTATGGTCGCGCCCGAAGTTGCCGCCGCCGCCGTTGGCATTGCCGTCCGATGCCGGCGTCCTTCCGAACTCACCGCCCCAGATCACCAGCGTCTCGTCGAGCAGTCCGGCGACGCCCTTATCCGTTTTGGCGGCTTGCTTCTCGTGGTTCTTTTCGCAGCTTTCATGGCCGTCCCAATCGCCTTCGGCGCGGCGGACTCCTTACTCGGCTCGCTGAGCTCCGGCACGGCCATCTGCATTTTGAAAGCCAGTTCATACGCCTTTAGGAGATTGTCCAAGCCGCGGGCGCAGGTTAGCTTCGTAGAAAATCGTCCGGGTCAATCGCTGCTTGTTTCAGGATGGCTCGAAGAGTTCCTTCCGGCATGTCTCCGGGATGATTCGGTACGGTCGTGTAGCGTTTGCTTCCAGGGTTGAACCAGATTTCGTGGCTTCCAGCAGCCTGGCGGTCAAATCCGAACCCGTTGGCCCGCAGCCTTCGAACGATCTCTCTGTACCGGAATCCCGCCAGACGACCCCTTTTCAGGCGGCGACGACGATGGTGTAGTCTCGCCGCTCCGCTGTGGACGGAAGATTGGGAGCTTCATTCCGTTCGAGCCGGGCGTCGATCAGTTTGCGCGCAACATCGCGGGCAATCTCCAGAGCTTCCGCGACGGTTCGGCCCTGCGCGATGAGTCCGGGGAGTTCGTCGGAGGTCGCGAGAAAGTAACCCTCGGGCAGCTCTTCGATCTGTATCCTTAGCGCCAACTCCATGGATTGATCGTACCAGCTGGCTATCTGGTACCGGCGGTATGCGCGGACTATTACGCCCGGAGTTTGGCAACCAGCGACGTACTCCCATGCACATCGGTCAACCGGAAATCGCGCCCCTGGAACGGGAACGTCAACTTCTCGTGATCAAGGCCGAGCAGCGCCAACACCGACGCGTGCAGGTCGTGAACATGAACGGGATCTTGAATGGCGCGAAGGCCGATTTCGTCCGTCGCCCCGATCACTTTCCCCCCCTTAATGCCGCCGCCGGCCATCCAGATGCTAAAGCCGTATGGGTTATGGTCGCGGCCGAAGTTGTCGCCGCCGCCGTTGGCATTGCCGTCGGATGTCGGCGTCCTTCCGAACTCACCGCCCCAGATCACCAGCGTCTCGTCGAGCAGACCTCTTGCGGCCAGATCGGCCAGCAAACCGGCGACGCCTTTATCCGTTTTGGCGGCTTGCTTCTCGTGGTTCTTTTCGCAGCTTTTATGGCCGTCCCAATCGCCTTCGCCTGTGCTGGTACCCGACCACAACTGCACGAAGCGCACGCCGCGTTCCACCAGACGGCGGGCCATCAGACAGCGCGTGCCAAACTCAACCGACGCCGCATTGTCCATGCCATACAAGGCCTTCGTCGCGGCGGATTCCTTGCTCAGGTCGCTGAGTTCCGGAACGGCCATCTGCATCTTGAACGCCAGTTCGTAGGCCTTGATGCGGGCGCTTAAATCGGTATCGTCATTGCGGGCTGCCTGGTGTTTTTCGTTGAACCATTTGAGGTTGTCGAGCATGTCGCGCTGGGTCTGCTCGGTAACGCCTTCGGCACGGTTGGCGTATAGAATCGGCGCTCCGGCACTCCGCAGGGTCGTCGCCTGGAACGTGGCCGGGAGGAAGCCGGAACTATAGACGGGCGGGCCGGATTTGATGCCGCCCTCGAGCATCACCACGAATGAAGGGAGATCCTTGGCATCGGCGCCGAGGCCGTACACGACCCACGATCCGACGCTGGGACGCCCGAGGCGCGGCCAGCCATTGTTGAGCCAGTTCAACGCGGCGGTGTGCGTGAAGCCGTCGTGATGCATCGAACGAATGACGGCCAGTTTATTGGCGTGTTTGGCAAGGTTCGGGAAAAGATCCGAAATTTCGACATCGCCGTAGCGAGTAAATTTGCGACCGGAACCGAGGATCGGACGTTCCTTAAAAGTCGAAAATTGCAGGCGGACATTGCCAAAGCTGTCGGGCACCAGTTGCCCGTTCATTTTGTTCAACAGGGGCTTGGGATCGAAGGTGTCGAGATGGCTGGGACCGCCGTGCATGAAAAGGGAAATGACGCTCTTGGCGGTGCCGCCTTTGGCTTGATGGCCGGCGAGGATGGCGTTCGCGGCAAGGGTGCCGAATCCCATGCCGGAACGGGTCAGGAATTCGCGGCGGCTAAAATCAATCGACATAGAGAAACTCGTTCATGTTGAGAATTAGAAGACTTAGATCGGCCATCGTGTTGCGCTCCAGGAAGGCTTTCGCCCGGGCATTCTCCGCCGCGGTTGGCGGACGGCCGAGCGCGTTGCGCCACGCGCTTTCGATGGCACCGGGACCTTTGAAGCGCTCGGCAATTTTGGCGGCGTAGGCGCGAGTGAAATCACCGTTCATCATCGCCAGCGCCTGGGGCGCAACGGTCGACGATTCGCGGCGGGCGCAGCTCAGAATCGGGTCCGGAACGTCGAAGGTTTCGAGCATCGGCATCTTGAACGATCGTTTGACGTAGAGATAGACACTGCGGCGGGTGTGTTCCTTCGGGTCGAGCGTGATGGGCCAGAGTTCGGGCTCGCGGATGCCGAGAAATTCTTCCTTGCTCAATGGCAGAACGACGGGCGGGCCACCCATCTTATCGCTCAGTTGGCCAGACGTTGCGATAACGGCGTCGCGAATCTCTTCGGCTTCCAGGCGGCGGCGGTTCATGCGCCACAGATAAATGTTGGCCGCGTCCACACGGCTATTGGCGGCGTCTGGCAACGACGCGCGCTGATAGGCGTGGCTGGTCATGATCAGCCGGTGCAGGGCCTTGACGCTCCACCCTTTTTCGATGAACTCAGCAGCGAGCCAGTTGAGAAGTTCGGGGTGCGAAGGGGCGTCGCCCTGACGGCCGAAATCATTGGGCGTGCCGACGATGCCGCGCCCGAAGTGGCCCTGCCAAATGCGGTTCACCATGACGCGGGCGGGCAATGGATTCTTCGGAGAGGCGAGCCATTCGGCCAGCGCTTTCCGGCGCTGGGGGACGAAGGGGCCGTGCTCGGGCTCGTTGATCTCCGGGGCGTTGCCGAGTGCGGAGAGCGTGCCCGGCTTCACCTTTTCGCCCTTGTTGGTGAACTCGCCGCGGTCGAGGATGTGGGTGTCGGGAACGGGGTCCGTGTGGGCGAGGATGGTGGCGGTTTGGATGCGCGCCGGGGCCTTCAAATAGGCCTCGCCGAGGTTGCGGAGTTCCGTTTGCCGCTCGTCGCGTTCGGAGGGCGTCATGGCGCGCGCGCCGCGGGCTTTGTCGACACGCTGGATGCGGGCTTTGATCTGATCCGCCTTTTCCTGGCGCGGTACAGATCGTGCGTAATCGAAGAGGCCGTAACGGCCGACGATGGGAATGTCGCGGTCCTCGCTGCCGGCAAAAAGGGCGGAAAAGCGGAAGTAATCGCGCTGCGGAATCGGATCGAATTTATGATCGTGGCA
>CAMDKT010000128.1 GCA_945900935.1 Candidatus Sulfopaludibacter sp. SbA3
GGAGTTGCCGCAACCGCGGGTGTATCCGGACTGGCCGTGGCCGCCCGTCTGGCCGATAGCTACGGCCTGATCCCCCCCGATTGCGGCGGCATCTACGGCCTTGGCCACACGTTGACGTACGCTTCGCACCGGATTCTGACGGCGAACTCATTGGCGCGGGAGTTTCCTCGCAGCGAGATTTCGAAGACACCGTTCGCTAACGGCAAGCCTCCCAAGGATGCCGAATTCAAGCACTTGGAGGCCGGAGCGTTCGCGGACTGGCGGATCGCCATTGAGGGCTTGGTCGCTCGCCCGGCAACGTTGTCGCTGGCCGATCTCAAGGGCTATGCGTCCCGCAGCCAGGTTACGCAATTGGCTTGTGAAGAGGGCTGGTCCTTTATCGCCGAGTGGACCGGCGTGCCATTGGCCGAGGTCTTGAACGCCGCGGGGATTCTTCCGCAAGCGCGGTATGTTCTCTATTACTCGATCCAACGCAACTGGTTGGGCAGCGTCGATATGGCCGATGCCATGCACCCGCAAACGCTTCTCACCTACGGGATGAATGGCGGCGAGCTTCCGGTGGGCCACGGCGGTCCGCTGCGCCTGCGCGTGCCGCGACAGCTTGGCTACAAAAGCGTCAAATTTATCAATCGCCTGAAGGTGACTGATACTCTCGATGAGTTGCCGAAGGGCAAGAGTTACTCCTGGTACGCCGGGATTTGAAATAGGGGCGGGAGCCAATCGTCCCCAGGATCGCGAAACCGAACCGCTCGCCGTGTGTGGGTGGACTTTGCGGGCCGGAACACAGTTGGCCGCAGTGGGAGCGTACCGTCTACCGCTATTTTCCAGCGCAGACCGATCTGTTTGAAACCTTGTGGGCGCAGGTCCGCAATCAGTCCGGAACCGTGTTCCCGGCTGTGGATGCCGAGATTGTCCCCCAGATCGGCGTGCTGTATCGGGCTTTCGATAAGAACGAAAAACTGATCTGCGCGGTGATGGAATCGCCCGCTGGCGCGCGCATCCGAGCTCGTGGATCCGGAAAAGGCCCGGCCAGCGTCGCCCCTTCCACCAGCTCCACCGGTATCGCCGTCGTCAACGCCTCCACGAACGCCGAACACGTCGGAAACCGCTCCAGCGCATTCTTGTTCAGCGCCATCCCCAATGCCGCTTCCACCGTCTCCGGCAGATTCGGGTTAATCGTCCGCGCCGCAATCGGCTCCGCATTCAGAATTTTATAAGACAGCGCGATCCACGTCTCCGCCTGAAACGGCAACTGCCCCGTGAACAGTTGATACGCCACAACCGCCAGCGCAAACTGGTCCGATCGCCCGTCCAGCTTATCCCCCCGCACCTGTTCCGGCGACATGTGGCCCAACGTCCCCGCCGTACTTCTGATCGACGCCGCGGTCTGCGTCGCCCCGCTCCCGCTCACCCTCGCGATACCGAAATCGGCAATCTTCACCCGCCCCGCATCATCCAGCAGTATATTGCCCGGCTTTACGTCCCGATGCACGATTCCCGCCAAATGAGCCGCATCCAGCGCTGACGCCGCCTCCCGCAAGATCCGCAAACTCTGCGCGTAATTACTCGTGTCCCCCATTGCCAGCAGCGCGTCCAGATTCGCGCCCCGCACATACTCCATCACGATATAAGCCTGATCTCCTCCGCTGAAAAAATCATGCACCGCCACCGCGCCTCCCGCGCCAGATACTGCTCGCTCTGCTGCCGCTGCTCCGGCGTGATCCCTTCCAGCTTCACGCTCTTCAGCGCCACCTCCCGGTCCAACTCCGGATCATAGGCGCGGTACACCACGCCCATACCCCCGCGCCCCAGTTCCGCCCGAAGTTGGTACCGGCCAATGTTTTCCATGGCTTTTCTACTTCATCGCAGCCAACACCGCCACGCCCGCCCCCGCAATCTGCCCGTCCTGCGCCGATGTCACCCCGCTCACGCCCACCGCGCCGATAAACTGTCCATCCACAACCAGCGGCAAACCGCCCTCTATCGGCAGCACATCCGGCAATTTCAACATGGCGTTCCGCCCCGCCGCCACCGCGTCTTCCAATACCTTCGACGGACGCTTCATCTTAATCGCCGTCCGCGCCTTCATCTGCGCGATGTCCACCGATCCAACTTGCGTCCCGTCCATTCTCTGCAAATAAAGCAGATTCGCGCCGTCATCCACCACGCAGATTACGACGTTCCAGTTATTCTTCCTCGCCTCCGCCTCGGCCGCGGCGCCAATTTTCTTCGCCGCCTCCAACGTCAACGATTTCTTGCTCGCCAATTGCGAGTAGCCGGGCAGTGTCGCCGCCAGCATTGTCAAAGCCACAAAGAGTGTACGCATGCAAATAACAGTACCAGATCTTCAATGCACCACAATCGACGGCCCCCGCGTCGTACTCCCATCCATCGTCCGCCGCTTCGTAATTACCGGCTCCGCCTTACGCACGGGCACAGTCTCCAAAATCTCTCCCTCCGGCGCTCCGCCGCCCGACGAAATCGCCGCCACATACGTCCGCCGGTACCGCAAAGTCGCCTCCGGATACCGCAACCGCATCCGTCCCTCCAGCGCCACGGATATCGTCCGCTGATCCCCCGCCATTACCCCGGCAGGCAAATTGAAATGAAGCCCATACCGCTGCCGCAACCGGTTCATCGTCGTCTCCAGCGCCGACGCCCCATCCGCCGGCATCGAATCGCCTCCGGACTCCCTCGCAATCTCCGCGCTCCCCGCTGATCGCGTCCGCGCACTCCCCCCAACAGGCCCACGCCGCCCCGGAATATTCGGGCCATGAATCACCACCCCGCCCCAACCGCCCCCTTGACCAACCCTCCGAATCACATTCGGAACCAGCAGCACACTCATCACCGTCTCCGCCCCCTGCAACGCCCGAACCACCCGATCCTCATCCGCCTCAAACTCCGTCTCGTCATCGGTCAACAACACAATCGCCCGCCTCGCATCCTTCCGCGCCTGCCGCTTCATAAACTGCGCCCCATCAAACAGCGCCCGCGTGATATCCGTTCCGCCATTAAACGTCTCGCTCCGCAACAAATTCTCAAACTCCCGTTGCGCTTCCCCAGGCCCCGGCCGAAACGGCATCCGCAACCGGCTCTGCCGGTCGAACACCATCACCGCTACCCGATCCTCACTCCGCAACGAGGGCAGTGCCCGTCTCGCCGCCTCCGCCATCCTCTCCACATGCGGCCGCATACTCCCGCTCACATCGATCAGAAACAGCAGATCAATCGGCAGATCTTCCCGCACAAAATTCTTAATTACCCGTATTTGCCCCTGCTCCCGCAGCACAAACGCCTCGGCATCCAATCCCGATATCGCCCGGTTGCCCGCGTCCAACACCTGAACATCCACTCGCACCAGCGTTGTGTCGCTCCGGAATACCACCGCGTCCTGCGCGGCCAGTCCTAAACAACCCAACCCAGCCAATAGCGCTCGCTTCATGTTCTTCTCTCCAATTGCGAAACCCGCGTCCCTTTGGTGGGACGCGGGCCACAGTTAGGGCAATTGCAATAATCCCAAAAGTTTACATGGCACGCTATACCGGCACAGCTTCGATCACGCTCACCGAAGATTGCGTCGGAACGATTCGCGTCAGTCGAAAACCGTTCCCGGCCAGCAGATCGCCGTATTCACTCGCCGTGCGTTCCCGGCCGCCCGTGTAGACAAGCATCCCGACATCCAGCCATTTCCCGAAATCCGGGGCGTTCCCCGGCGGAATAATCATTTCAACCAACAATAGCTTTCCGTTGCCGGCCATGGCCCGGTGGCAGTTTTTCAGGATCTTGCCCGTGCGTTCGTCGTCCCAGTCGTGGATAATGTGCTTCATCAAGTACGCGTCACCGCCGCCAGGCACCGATTCGAAAAAGTCGATGGGGACGACTTCACAACGATCCGCGACGCCCACGGCATGGAAGTGACTCCGCGCGCCTTCGATCACCGCCGGCACGTCCGCGAGAACTCCCTTCATCGCCGGGTACTCCTTGAGGATCTTGCTCAGAAAACTGCCATGTCCGCCGGCCACGTCGACCAAAGTGCCGATTCCCGAGAAATCGTACTCCGCAACCACGGCGCTCACCTCCGGAGCGGAGAAACTGGTCATGGCGGCGTCAAACATTCTGCCATGCTCCGGATTCTGAGCATAGTACTCGAAGACGCCCATTCCGTGGATATGGTCGAATGCCGTCTGCCCCGTTTTTACGCTGTGAAGGAGTTCGCCCCATGGCTGGAAATTGTGAGGTTCGCCCATCACCATGACCCACGGGCGTATCGAGCCGGGATCATCGGTCCGCAGGCATTCAGCCATCGGCGTCAGCGCAAAGTCGCCATTACTGTCTTCCGCGAAGACCCCCACGCTCGCCAGCGCCCGCAGCAGCCGGTATAACGTACGCGCATCCGCGCCCGCCGCTTGCGCCAGCGCGGCACTGCTCTTAGGCCCGTCTCCGAGTAAGTCGGCGATCCCCAGTTTTGCGGCCACAAAGAGCGCTTGCAGGATCCAGTGCCCGGTGGTGAGGTTCATCAACTCCGCCTGTGGCGGCAGCGTTTTCAGCGCAGGAATTTGTGTGGACATACGTCGATGAAGTGTAACACCGCCCGTCCCCCGGCTAGAAAGTTATCGAAACAATCGCCTCAAACTGATTCTTCCGCGACAACGTCGATTGCGAGTTAAACGACGGCTGCAGCCACCGCGTGTACCGGAACTCCGGCACCAGCTTCACTCCGAAATCATCCATAAACTGCGCCCCCACCGAGCCCGTGATTCCCCGCCCAATGTCGCGCGTCGGCACAATCGGCTTCGTATCGTGGGTCGTCGTCGCCCCCAGCGTCGTCTCCCTTTCCGAACGGATTTTCCGGACATCGCGGAAGTTGAGCCCGCCGCCATAAAATGCCCGGTGCCCGGCCGCCTCGTGGTCCTTCGTGTACCGCCGCAGCATCAACGTGTAGTCCCAGTACTTCACAATCGACGATTCTTCCACCGTCGTGTGCGCCCGGTCATCCAGAGGCGTGTTCGGATTGTCCGTGCCCACATACGTGTCAATCGTCGATCCATGCGAAGTTTTGTGCTGCAGCAAACTGCCCGCCACCGCAAACTTATTCGGCAGCCGAACCTGCACGTTGCCCCCCCCGCCGACCCGGTACCCCCCCGCCGTCGTCGTCGAACCCAGAATAAAACCGGGTCTCGCTTCTGAAAACCCGCCGTTCAATAACGGAACCTGCGCCAGCACCGAAAGCGTCGCGCCAACCGATACCAGTTTCACGAAGGAGCGCTTTTTCAAATCCGTCGACACAGATGCCGAACCGGTTTGCGCTGGCTTTGCCGGAGCCGGCGTCTGTGGCACAGCCTGCCCATAAAGGCCGACAACCAGGGCAACTTGGAAGGGGAGCGAGGAGAATCCTCGGCGGAAGCTAAACATATTTCTCTTCGACTAGTGTAAGCCGTCCAAGGTGTACGCCGCTTAGAGTTTATTTACAGACCCCTATTTCAACGTGAAAATCCAAATATCGCTTCCGTCACACGACGCGAGAAGTACGCCGTCCTCCCTTTGCGCGTCAGCCTCGTCGCGTGTCGACGCATAGACCTTTCGCCCCCAACTCCGGCCCATCAATGTAGCCCATCACCAGAAAGATCTGCCCGTTGGCTTCCCCGATCTCATGCACCATGCAGATGTTCCGGTCGAGCGGAGTGTCCTCCGCCTTGTAAACCACACCCATCGCGCCGGAACCAAGCTCCCCGGTGATTCGGTAATGCGAGATGAGCTCCCCGATCATAAATTCGTATAATCAAATACTATGGCATCGCTCGTCCAACTCGCCCCGCCCCCAATCAACGAGCCCGATCTCCTTCGCAAGCATGCAGCCCTGCTCGAAATCCTCAAAGACATGGGCCAAGTCATCGTCGCCTACTCCGGCGGCACCGATTCCGCCTATCTCGCCTGGGCCGCCGTCCAAGCCCTCGGCTCCAACGCCGTCGCCATCACCGCCGATTCCGCATCCATCCCCGCCTCCCACAAACGCGACGCCGAAGACTTCGCCGCCCAATTCGGCATCCGCCACGAATACATCGAAACCTTCGAATTCGATAATCCCGACTACATCAAAAACGACAAAAACCGCTGTTTCCACTGCAAAGACGAACTCTTTAACCGCCTCGATAAAGTCTGCGAAGAACGCGGCGTCGCCAACGTCGTTTACGGCGTCAACGTCGATGATCTCGGCGACTGGCGTCCCGGCCAAGGCGCGGCGCTGGCCCACAACGTCAAAGCCCCCCTCGTCGAAGCCGGCCTCCGCAAATCCGAAATCCGCGAGCTCAGCCGCCTCGCCGGCCTCCCCACCTGGGACCGCCCCGCCGCCGCCTGCCTCAGTTCCCGCATCCCCTACGGCACCGAAGTAACCAAGGAAATCATCAAGACCGTCGAAGACGGCGAAGAGGCCCTGAAAGCGCTCGGCTTCCGTCAGTTCCGCACCCGCTTCCACGGCGATCTCGTCCGCATCGAAGTCGCCGTCGAAGAACTCGCCAAAGCTCTGCAACCCGAAATGGCCGCCCAATTCGTCGAAATCTTTAAACCCCTCGGATTTCATTACGTCACCCTCGACCTCCAGGGGTATCGCCAGGGTTCCCTCAACGAAGCCATTGCCGAACCCAGCGCCCTTGCCGCCGCGCCCAACCTTCTATAATGAAATAGCATCGCCGTGCGCGGAGGACATTCCCATGGAGCAAACACCAGACCAAGCCCGTTTCGAACGTATCGAAGCCGCCCACGAAACATTGGCTAAGGCCCTCGCCGCTTTTGCCTCCGATAGCCACACGGCCTTCGCCGCCCTCAACATCAGCCAGCAACACCGGATGGAAGAGGTTCAGCGCATCATCGCCCAGTTGGGTAAGCGCGACGACGATGTCCACGCCTTGTTCAAGCTCACCGGCCAGATCGGCGACGGCACGAAAGCCTTGCTCACCGCTCAAGTTCTCATGGTGGATGAAATGGCGAAACTCGCGGCCGGCCAGTCGAAACTCGCAGACGCCCAGACAAGGACCGAAAACGTGCTAACCACGCTCGCCGAGGCTCAAGCCAAACTGACAGCGAGTCAGGCCAAACGCGACGAGGAACACGACGACCTGAAAGACAAGCTCCATGTTCTCTACGATGTCGTCGACCGCTGGATTCGCGAACACGGCGGCGCCGGCAAGAACGGAACCCCCTCGCCCGAGCCCCCGCCCGCCGCCTAACCAGGCCAGGTGCCGCTCCTCCCCCAAAACAAAATATACTAACGAGACGATGCGAATCCTGCGCCGCACTTTTCTCCAACTGCCCGCCCTGGCCCTAACCGCCGCCACACCACAACACAAAATCGTCTTCCAGGAAAAAGGCCGCTTCGGCGGCTGGCCCGCCAATCACGGCATGTGGGCCTGGGGCAACGAACTCGTCGTCGGCTTCGAAGCCGGCCACTTCCGCGCCAACACCACTCCCGGCCGCGAACACGCCATTGACTACGCCCGCCCCGCCAACCACCTCCTCGCCCGCTCCCTCAATGGCGGCGAAACTTGGAAGCTCGAAGAACCCGAATCCCTCAAAGCCCCCGAAGGTCTCAAACAAGCCGGCGTCCTGGTCGCCCCCGGCGGCAAGCCCGCCACCGCCAGCCCCGGCGGTTTCGACTTCAAAAAACCAGGCTTCGCCTTCACCGCCCGCATGGCCTCCATCCACACCGGCCCCTCCCGTTTCTACATCACCTTCGACAAAGCCCACACCTGGCAAGGGCCGTATGCCGTCCCCGATTTCGGCACCCCCGGCATCGCCGCCCGGCCTGATTATCTGATCGACGGCAAACACGAAATGACCGTCTTCCTCACCGCTGCCAAATCGAACAAGAAGGAAGGCCGCGTCCTCTGCGCCCGCACCACCGATGGCGCCAAAACCTGGAAAATGATCAGTTGGGTCTGCCCCGAACCGCCCGGCGAAGACTTCGCCATCATGCCCTCCTCCGTCCGCCTCGACGGCAAGTCCATCCTCACCACCATCCGCCACCGCAAATTCATCGCCGCCTGGCGAAGCGATGACAACGGCGCAAACTGGAAAATGGTCGGCCAACCGGTCGACGACACCGGCGGCGGCAATCCCCCCGCGCTACTCAAACTCCCCGGCGGCAAATTAGTCCTCACCTACGGATTCCGCAACGAGCCCTACAGCATCCGCGCCCGCACATCGACAGACGAAGGCAAGACCTGGTCCAAAGACATCATGCTCCGCGCCGACGGCGGTGCCTGGGACATGGGCTACACCCGCACCGTCCGCCGCCCCGACGGCAACCTCGTCACCGTCTACTACTACAACACCGCCAGAGACAGCGAACGCTTCATCGGAGCAACCATTTGGACACCCTAAAACTACTCATCCTCACCGCCGCCGCGGTCACCGCTCAGCCTTTCCTCAAAAGCGAGATCATCTTCCCGCCCGAACACTGGCACAACCACTCGTCGTCCATCACGGAACTCCCCAACGGAGACTTCTTCGTCAGTTGGTTCCACGGCTCCGGCGAACGTCAATCCGACGACGTCAAAATCGAGGGCGCGCGCTGGCGCAAATCCACCAAAACTTGGTCGCCAAGATTCGATCTCGCCGACACCCCCGGCTTCCCCGACACCAACTGCGTCGTCTGGGTCGATTCCAAAAAACGCCTCTGGCTCCTCTGGCCGGCCATCCTCGCCAATACATGGGAATCGGCACTCATGAAGTACCGCATCTCCACCGACTTCCAGCAAAAGGAGGGGCCGCCCAAATGGGACTGGCAGGACAACATTCTCCTCATCCCCAAACGCATCCAGGAGCGCACGCAGGAAGTCTTCGCCAACGAGCTGAAGGGCGATGGCCCGCGAAAAGATCGCGCCACCCGATTGGTCGCCATGGCCGGTGACAAACTTTCCTCCCGCCTCGGCTGGTTCACCCGGACCCACCCCATCGAACTCCCCAATGGCCGCATCATCGTTCCGCTCTACTCAGACGGCTTCTCCTACGGTCTCATGGCCATCTCCGACGACGCCGGCAAATCCTGGCACGCCAGCGAGCCCATCGTCGGCTTCGGCAACATCCAGCCCAGCGTCGTCCGCAAGAAGAACGGCGACCTCGTCGCTTACATGCGCGATAACGGCCCGCCCCCTAAACGGATCATGAAAAGCGTCTCCAAAGACAGCGGCGAAACCTGGACCCCCGCCCAGGACACCGAACTCTTCAACCCCGGCACCAGTGTCGAAGCCATCGCCATGAAGGATGGCCGCTGGGTCATCGCCTACAACGACCTCGAAAAAGGCCGCACCTCCCTAGCCATCTCCATGTCCGATGACGAAGGCCAAACCTGGAAATGGAAACGCAACATGGATAAAGGCGCTGGTTCCTACCACTACCCGTCGTTAATCCAAGCCACCGGCGGCTCGCTGCACCTCACCTACAGCCTCTTCGAAACCAAAGACGGCAAACAGGAAAAGACCATCAAACACGCCCAGTTCAACGCCGCCTGGATCGAGCAGGGAGATAAATAAGTGCGCGCCGCCCTTTTCGCGTTGACGCTCTCACTGACCGCCGCCGAATACAAAGACGGCTACGCCGATTCCAACAGCGTCAAAATCCACTACGCCACCACCGGCACCGGCCTCCGCGGCTACAACCTCAGCGACAAACCCGCCGGGGAAGAGAACTACGACATGCGCCTGCTCATCGGAGACGTCGCCGCCGTCATCAAACATCTCGGCCGCGAAAAAGCCAACAGCGCCCTCCTCGCCCCGGCCTTGAACAACAGATGGGACTGGCTCGACGCCGATCTCACGCTGGTCACCATTCCCAACGCCAGCCACTTCGTCCAGCAGGACGCTGCCGAACTCGTCTCCAAATCCATAAAATCCTGGCTCAACCGATGAAAACCTACGACGTTGTCATTGTCGGCTCCGGCGCTGCCGGAGGCACGCTCGCCGCCCACCTCGCTCGCGCCGGTGTCGATGTCGCCGTCGTCGAAGGCGGCCCCAAAATCAACACCCGCTCCGACTTCAACACGCACGCCATGCCCTGGGAATTCGCCAATCGCCAAATCCCCCGCATGAAGCCCGGCAAGGAAGGCATGGGCAGCGAACGCGCCCGCGGTCTCGGCGGTAAAAGCCTAACATGGAACGCCGTCGCCTGGCGCCAAAGCCATCGCGATTTCAAAGGCAAATCCATCGACGGCGCAGGCGAAGATTGGCCCATTGATTACCCCGACCTCGCCCCCTACTACGAACGGATCGAGCGCGAAGTCGGCGTCTGCGGCAATTACGACGGATTAACGGACCTCCCCGACGGCATTTTCCTCCCTCCCGTTCCCTACAAGTGCTCCGACGTGCTAATCGACAAAGGTGCCCGCAAACTTGGCCTCAAAACCATCCACGTTCGCAAAGCCACATTGAGCCGCCCCAAATTCGGCCGCCCCGCCTGCCACTTCTGCGGCAACTGCATGGCCGGCTGCGACGTCGTCGCCAAGTACAACTCCTACGACGTCCACATGCTCCCCGCCCTCAAAACCGGCAAGCTCGAACTCATCCCCAACTCCGTCGTCCGCGAAGTCACCGTCAACAGCGACAACAAAGTAACCGGCGTCAAATTCCTCAACCGCGAAACCAAAGCCGAAGGCGAAGTCAACGGCAAAGTGGTCGTCATCAGTTGCGCTTGTGTCCAGTCCGTCGGCCTTCTCCAAATGTCGAAATCGCGCCTCTATCCCAACGGCCTCGCCAACTCCAGCGGCCACCTCGGCAAACACTTCATCCCCCACTTCACCGGCGGCGTCGAAGCCTTTCTCCACGGCCTCAAAGGCTCCCCGCTCAAAGACGACGAAGGCTTTCTCGACCACGCCTATCTCCCCAGCTTCATGCACGAGCGCAAGCGCGGCTACGCCCGCAGTTTCGGCGCCCAGTTCGGTTACCAGAACCGCCGCGGCGTCGGCTGGGCCCGCGAAATCGAAGGCATGGGCGCTTCGTACAAACAGGCCGTGAAGGACCGCTACCCCGCCTTCGTCATCTTCAGCCCCTACGGCGAAATGATCCCGAATGCCAAGTCCTACATCGACCTCGATGAAAAGAAAAAGGACGAGTTCGGTCTGCCATCGGCTCGCCGCCAAGTCTGGTGGAGCGACAATGACAAGCGGATCTTCGCCGACATGCAAATGTGGTCAACGGAAATCCTGAAGGCCGCCGGCGCCGACATCCTGCATGTCTACAAGGAACCCCGGACCAACCACGAATTAGGCGGCGCAAGAATGGGCGAAGACCCCAAAACCAGCATCGTCAACGCCCAGTGCCAGACCCACGATGTGAAAAACCTCTACGTTGTTGACGGATCCGTTTTCCCAT
>CAMDKT010000129.1 GCA_945900935.1 Candidatus Sulfopaludibacter sp. SbA3
CTTTTGGAATCATACACTTCGTGTACTGACCCCCGGCTTCCTGGCGCTCTCACGACGAACGGCAGTTCCGCCTGGGTCTCCGGATCGGCTGGTAATTACAACGGCAGCGAAAAAGGCCCGCCTCGATGGCGGGCTTTTTTTGTTCGAAGGCTCGGGAGGTTCAGCGCTACGGGCATTGCCTGTAAATCCGGGCGTTGCGCTCGGCAGGCGGCGCATAATTCTGATAGGATGGGCGCCAGCAAATTCCAGTTTCGAAACGAGAGTGCGATTCTCCAAATTTGAAAGGAAGACGACGTCGATGAAACAATCTTTACTCGCCGGCCTCATGCCGTTGCTTTGCGCTGGCTTATCTTTCGCGCAATCGGCCCAGTCGATTCAGGGGCTGGTGGAAGACTCAACCGGTGCCGTAGTGGCCGGTGCCAGGGTCAGAATGACCAATATGGGAACTGGAATCTCCAGTTCGGCTGAGTCGAATTCCGCGGGCCTTTTTAACTTTCCCCTCGTACAAGTTGGTAACTACGAACTGACCGTCGAGGTACAGGGTTTCAAGACCGAGACCGTTCGCAATATCCGAGTGGAAACCAGCGCCCAGGTCCGCCAGAACTTCAAGATGGAAGTTGGCGCTGTCGCCGAACGGGTGGAGGTCTCCGCCAACGCCGTTCAACTCAATACGGAAAACGCCACGGTCGGTGGCGTTGTCGAAAACAAGCGAATCATTGACCTGCCTATCAACGGCCGCAACGTGGTCGGTTTGGCCGTGCTGATTCCCGGCGTTCAGTTCGGTGAACGCACCGGCCGCGGCGACGGTTTGGGCGGCTTCCCGATTCCTGGTTCCGGATTCTCCGTCTCCGCCAACGGCCAGCGCGAAACCTTCCAGGTAGTCTCCCTCGACGGGGTCGACGCCAAGGATCCCCGCATCAACATCACCAACTTCGTCCCCTCCATTGAGGCCATCGAAGAGTTCAAGATCCAAACCAACGCCTTCACCGCCGAATATGGCTTTGGCGGCGGCGCCAACGTCCAGATCACGATGAAGAGCGGGGCCAACGATCTTCACGGCACCTTTTTCGAGTTTGTCCGCAACGACCTTTTCGACGCCGAGCACTACTTCCTCAACTTCGAACGGTCGGCCAACCTCTCGCGCTTGAAGAAGAATCCTCTTCGCCGCAATCAATTCGGCTTCGTGATGAGCGGCCCTGTCCTCATCCCCAAGCTCTACAACGGCAAGAACAAGACTTTCTGGGCGTTCAACATGGAGTACCGCCTCGACCGTATCACTTCGGTTCAGAACGGCAACTTCGCCTTGGACGAGTGGCGCCAGGGCGACTTCTCGGAGATCCTCCGTCCCACTCCCATTGGCGGCACAACCGCGTTTCGCAACCCCACTATTCTTTTTGACCCTTACACCGGTGTCCCTTTCGCCAACAATATCCTCCCCAGATCGCGGCTCCATCCGGGCGCGCTCAACATCTTGAACACCTACGTCCCGAAGCCCCAGTTCCGCCAAGCCGATCCGTTCGACTTCAACGCCACCGCCGGCGTTCCCCAACCCATCAACGCCCGCACCTATTTCGCCCGCGTTGACCATCACTTTAGCGACAAGGACCGCGTTTTCGCCCGCCTTGCCTGGGACCGCTCCGATCTCGAACGCAATAACATCAACCCGTTCCTGCCCGTGTCGGTCGACTCCAAAGTGACCAACCTGGCCACGCAGTGGATCCACAGTTTTGGTCCGAGTACGATTAACGAATTACGCGCCGGTTTTAACATCTCCGACGACATTACCAAGAACCCCCGTACCGACAACACGTCCTTCGATATGGACTCGCTCGGCATCGGGCAGTTCCGCGTATTCACCGATGGCGGCCGGAAGCTGACACCGCGTGAACACGGCCTTCCGCGCCTGAATGGTCTGCCGTTTCCGGTGGGCGAAAACACCAACGGGAACGGTTACGACAACATGGACACCGTGCAGATCGGCAACCATCTGTCCTTGTTCCGCGGCAAGCACAATATCAAGGTCGGCGGCGAAGTCTACTACATCACCATGGAGCGCGGCGCGGCCAATGTCGAAGAGGGTGCTCTTGGCTTCAGCGGCAACGAATCCGGCTACGCCTTGGCCTCGTTCCTGCTGGGTCTGCCCAACTCTTCCACATCGCCCGAAGGGCTTCCTCTCACCTTCCCTCGCAACACCCGGATGGGCGGCTATTTTCAGGATGACTGGAAAGTGAATTCGCGGATGACCGTCAGCGGCGGGCTCCGTTGGGATTACATCGGCGTACCCGTTGATTCCAAGGGTTTGTGGCGCACTCTGGACTTCCCCGGCACCGGTCTCGGGGTGAAAGGCCGCGGAGCGGGCTATCAGATCCCGGGCGGCGCTCTGATCCCGGCGATCGCCCCGGCAAGCCTCGGTGATCCTGGCGCCATTGGCCTGTTCAAAAGCAAGAATTTTTACATGCCTCGCCTCGGCATCACCTTCCGCCCTACGGACAAATGGGTGATTCGTTCCGGCGCAGGGTTGTTCGACAACATCAATCACCTCAATACCTGGACGATTTTCAACCTCATGCCGCCCAAATCGGGCTCCTTGATTTTCAATTCGGTGACTGACGTGGCGCAAAACATTCCGGTGACTGGCGGCACCGGTCAGCCCGTCACCCTCCAGACGCGCATGTTCCGGCCCGGCCAGCCCATCCTTACGCTGAACGATCCATTCCTCCAAGGCGCCGGCGTGCGTGCCGCCGCCCGTCCCGTGGCGCTCAATTACGTTCCGCCCGATTATAAGCACGGCGACGTTTGGAAATGGAGCTTCGATATCCAGCGCGAACTGCCGTTCAACGCGGCCTTGACCATCGGCTATGTCGGCTCCAAAGGATCACACACGGGGAACTCCGTCGGCAACTACAATCAACCCTCGCCGTCTCCCGACACAAACGTGCAGGCCCGGCGGCCGTTTCAGCAGTTTTACGATCCCGCGGTTCCTCAAAATGGTGTCCAGACGCTCAGCACCATTCGCTACATCGATTCCTACGGAGAGAATTTCCACCACGGTCTACAGATCAAGGCGGATCGCCGCTTCAGTCGCGGACTGGCCTTCGGTTTCGCCTATACCTTTTCCAAATCGCACGGCGATGGCGAGAACGGCGGGCAGGAAGGCGTCTCCTATCAGGACCCTCTCAACCGGCGCGCCAACCGAGGCCGTTTCCGCTTCGATCAACGCCACAACATGGTGGCCAATTTCGTCTGGGAACTCCCGGGCAGAAACCTTAAGGGCGCCCTTGGTTACGTCATCGGCGGCTGGCAGAGCAACGGAATCCTTTCCATCCGCTCCGGCTTCCCCTTCACCATCGGCCAGGGAGGTGACCTTAACACCGGGGGGCCCGTCCGTCCAGACCAGGTGGGCAATCCGTACCTTTCCAATCCAACTCGCGCCCAATGGTTCGATCCGCAGGCGTTTTCCCGCGTCACCTGCAATATACCCAACCGCCAGGACCTCTGCCGCTTTGGCACGTTTGGCTACAACGTTCAGAGCGGCCCCGGCCAGCGCAACCTGGATTTCTCCCTCTTTAAGAACTTCAAGTTCAACGAAAGGTTCAACCTCCAGTTCCGCGTCGAAGCGATCAATTCCACCAACACCCCCTATTTCGGCGATCCCAATGGAATCGGCTTCACCAACGTCAATCAGATCACGCCGGACGCCACGCGCATGGGTGAGGTTCGTGGCTTGCGCAATTCGATGCGCATCATGCAATTCGGCTTGAAGTTCTCCTTCTGATCCGGATAACGTGGCGCGTTCGCGATTGCCTCAGGCCAACGCCCGCGCCGGCAGCACGCCGGACCGCGGGGGAGTTCGAAACCAAGTGTGCCGCCGCCGGGCGGCTCTGGATTGTGATGCTCAACGCGACCAATCCCAACGGAAGGCTGACGAGCGGCTGCCCCTTGTTACCGATCACATAAGAACATATGTTTCTGGACGCGTGTGAAATGCCGGGCGCGCCGGCGCGGGCGTCGTCGAGGGGATCGGAACGCCGGAGCAGCGCGGAAGGCCCAATTTCATTGTGCCGCGCAACTGCCCCGCACTTCGCCCAATGGATGATTGCACAATACAGTCCGCGGCGGCGTAAACATGGAGGGCGACCGCGGTTAACGGGGATGAACTGCCGTTTTTAGGTTCATGATCCGCGCCGCCCGGCGATCTTCGCGCAATGGACGTTGGGCTGCCGGGATAAAAGGCCTAACCCGGCGGTTTCCTCCCGCCGTTCCACGTCTCCGGGCGCGGCGTATCTGGCGGCCAATAGCCTTTCGGATCTTCCTTCCACTCTTTCCCGCAGAGCCGCGAAATCACTTTCCATTCCGCCGCGCCCAGGTTCAAATCCGGATGGTAAATGAAACGTTGCAACCCGGCCCTGTGCGACGCCTGCAGCAGCCGGTCCAAATCGTGCGCCGGCATCGGATCCCCCGCATGCGGATTGCGTCCCGTCGACACCCACGCGATCACCTTTCCCGGATCTCCCGTCGCGTCCAACGCCCGTTTCGTCTCGCCGAAAACCACCTCGTCGAAAAACTCGTCGGGAAAGCCGTTTTCCAAATCCGCCAGCTTCCGCACGCCCGGCAATTGCAACCCGAACAAGACTTTCACCACGCCAAAACAATCTTCCTCAGTGAGCGCCGGATTCCATTCGCCCAGCGTCGCCACCCATCGGGCGATCGTCCCATACATCCCGTCGAAACCGCGATGCCAGTAATAGTGTTTCGGGAAAATCGTATCGAAGAACCCATGCGTCTTCTGGTAATCCTGCGTGGTCAAAACGGAGAACGCCGCCGACCGCGGGATCGTCCCCAATTTCGTCTTTCGCGGCAGCGCGTCCCACTGCTTCCGGATCGCCCCCATGTTGCGCAGCGTCGATTCCTGCCGCATCCGCAACCAGTACAGCGCATCTTCATTTAGGTCGAACAGCGACAACCCGCCCAGCATTCCGCCGCTCTGATGGAATCGCACTAGCGACGGCGTCAGCGAATGAAACCGGGCCTTCAAATGGTTCATCCCCCTTTCCATCCGGGCCACATCAAAACCCAGATGCCCGTAAATCGCCCGGTGATGATCCCGGATCTCAAACAGTTCGCCGCCATGATGGAACGCTAACTCGTAGTGATGCTCGCCCGCGCCATCAATGATGACGCCTTTGGCCTGCGGCAATGCCCGCAGCGTGTCTTCCACGCCCGCCGCCAACGACAGCGCGCCAAACGGATCCTGCTCGAAAGACTTCCGGCGCCCATAATGGCCCGGGCCGAACAGCATGATCTCCCAACCACGCCGCGCCACGTCATCGAGCAGCCCCTGTAACTGCTTCTCCTTCGCCGCGTCCAATCGCACATTCTCCGGCGGATCCACGCCGTACTTCCGGTAGATTGCCGGATCGGGCGCAAACGCCTGAATCGTCGCGCCCGATCGGCCATAGGTAAAGTCAAACTTCGGCTCGCCGTTCCAGAACCGTAGCGGACCAATCACAATTCCCCGCACGCCGCCCTGGTCCCACGCATCCAGAATCCGCCCATAGCCGGTGAGCCACTGTTCCAACGGCCAGATCATATACATCCACGGAACCAGCCGCGCCGGAGCCGGCGGCTGGGAATGGCTCACCGCCGCGCCCGCCGCCCCAAGTAACAGAGCCTTCCCTAATTGCCGCCGATCCATGGAATTGTTCATGATTGCGCCTCCAAAATCCCGCTATCTGCCCTGCCGTCAGAAACTGAATTTTATCCCAAACTGCATCACCCGCATCGCCCCGCTCAGGGAGCGGATTTCTCCCACGCGCGGCGCGTCGGGCGTTATGGAATTGAGCGAGACGAAGCCCAAATTGTTCGGCTGACCAAAATACGGTTTGTTGAACGCATTGAAGGTTTCCCCGCGGAACTGCACTTTGAATCGCTCCGTCACCGCGAAGTTCTTAAAGAGGGAAAAGTCAAGGTTTCGCTGTCCGGGCGTTGTCATGATGTTGCGTCCGGAGTTGCCGTAGTGGCAGAGATCGGGCCGGCTGGCAATGTTGCAGTTCACGCGCTGAAACGCCGACGGATCGTACCAGAGCGCGCGCGTCGCGCCATCCAAACGGCCATCCCGCAGACGGTCCGGACGGATGGGCGTACCGTCGTTGCCCGTATTGAGTTCGTTGCCGCCAACCGTCGGCGTCCACGAGAAGCCGCTGCGGAGCGACAAAATTCCGTTGGTCTGCCACCCTTTCAAGATCGCCCCCGAAACGCCCTTCAGATTCTTGCCAAACGGTATTTCGTAGACAAAGTGGATTACCGCGTTGTGCGTCAGGTCAAATGACGTGCGGCCGCGCGATCCGGCGCGATCATTGTAAACCTGCCGCCCCGCGCCTTCGTTCCCGCCGTCCTCCCCGTCCCCGTTCGCCTTGCTGTACGTATACGAGACTCCGAAGCTCAGGCCGCGGGAGAAACGGCGTTCCAACTTGGTCTGGAGTCCGTGGTAGTGCTGGTTGGAATAGGAATCGAACGCAAAGATCCGTCCCAGCGTCTGGATGCCTTTGTTGGGCTCCGAAGGATCGTAAAACTGGCGAATCGGCCGCCGCGCCTGAAAGTTTGTGTCGAGTGACGGCAGCGCCCCGTTGAAGTTTTCATAGGAGTTCGCCGAGTGACTGGTCTTGCTCCCCACGTAGCCAACCGTCAGCGCCATAGACCCAGGCAACTCGCGCTGGATGTCAAAGCTCCACTGCCATACGTCACGCTCCCGGCGGTCCGGTTCCAGCCGCCAAACGCTCACCGGAGGCGCAGCTTGCGCGCCGATGAACGGATCATTCAGGGTCAGGATGGGCAGCCCAGGCCTGAACATCCGCGTCGTTGAGCCTGGTACCGCATCCGTGATCGAGTCATATTGTTGGAAGCCCGATAGGGGCGGCATCAGATTCGCCGTGCTAATCTGTACGAAATGCTGTGGGCTAGTATATTGCCCCACTCCCGAGCGGATCACCCATTTGTTCGTTGGGCGGTACGCAATCCCCAATCGCGGCTGCCAGAACGGCGCAACCTGCTTCCACAGTTTCTGCTTCCCCTCCTCCGATTCAACCTTCGGGAACAGCGTCGGAATCTGCGCGCCGCCCGGCGTTGTATACGGCCGCTCCAGGCTCACCGTTCGCACATGGCCCAACATGTCATAGGGGTTCCCCATATAGTCAAATCGCAGGCCCGCCGTTACCGTCAGATTGCTTCTCACTCGCCATTCATCCGTCACATAAGCACCGGCGCGGCGTGAACGCATTCTCACCGACGGATACCCCTCGGCCGTCAGGCTCTGATTGGGATACCCAAGCAGCAGCGACGCGAAGTTCAGCCCGCTTTCGTTCGGAGAGAAACTGAGCGATCCTCGCGTCAGATTCGCCGCGCGCCGGTCCATCGCCGCATGCACAATCAACACTCCCATCTTCAACGAGTGCTTCCCGCGAACCACCGAAAGGTTGTCCGCAAACTGGTAGCTATAGGTGTCGTCGGTGCGCCCATTGGGATCCCCGATTGTAAACCCGATTCCCGGAATTCCCGTCTCCGCCGCCGTAAACTTGCGGTTCCCGTCACCGGCGACCCGGAATTTGCCAATGCCCAGCGAATCGGGATCGAAGTTGGAGTTTGAACGCGGATTGACATAGTTGTCTCCCCAGTTATTGACCCCAAACCGGAGTTCATTCAGTACGTTTGCGCTAAACGTGTGGATCCATTGCGTCGCCACGTTATATGCGTCGGAGAATCGATCTTCCGGAAAATTCGGGTTGATCTGGTTCGCTTCCCAGTTGGACTTATCAACCGCAAATCGTCCGAAAACCCTGTCTTTGCCCGAAAAGTTATGATCGAGGCGGCCATAGTACTGCCGTGCGCCGATCACGCTCGGAACCGCCCGGCTCGCCGTGAAGTCCAGCGGATCCAGTTGTTGAAAATCAGGCAGCGGAAGGAACTTGTCAATCACATTCAGTGCCCCCGGGTGCAGCCGGTTCGCGGGAATCAGGTTGCCATTGAACGGAATGCCCGTCAGCGGATCGTAGATCGCGATCGGCGCGCGTACCGGCCGGCCGGTCGCCGGATTAACAGGCGGATTCAGCAGTAGTGAAAAATCACCTTTCCGGAAATTTTGATTCGGCCACCATGCCGTCGCCACGCTCTCCTGCGACTGCCGGCGCTCTTCATAGTTGAACGACCAGAAGGTCTTATTCTTGATCAATGGTCCGCTGATAAACCCGCCGAATTGGTTCCTGCGGAGATGATCTTTCTTCAGGCGTCCGGCACTCGCCGGGCGTTGAAAATTCAAAAAGTAAGTTTCCGCGTCAAACACGTCATTGCGGAGGAATTCCCAGGCCGTCCCGTGCAGCGCGTTCGTGCCGCCTTTCAGCGAGATTTCCACTCGCCCGCCAGAACTTTGCCCAAATTCCGCCGAGTACGAACCGGTCTGCACCTTAAACTCTTCCACCGCATCAATCGATGGCGTAAAGCTGGAGATATTGTAAAGCGGGGTAATCGATTCCACGCCATCCAGCGTTATGCTCTGGTGCACTTCTCTCTGTCCGTTGGCGATCACCGACATGCCGCCCCCAGGAATCGGGAACCCGCCCTGTCCGTCAGCCCTGCCGCTCCGGCTACCATACTGCACGCCAGGCACCATGGCGGCCAAGTGAATCAGATTCCTTCCATTCAGCGGAAGATCGGCGATGCGCTTGTTGTCAATCACCTGACCAACCGTCGAGTTCTCTGTCTCCAACACCGCTCCCGACGCCACCACCTCTACCGATTCCGTCACATTACCCACAGTGAGAATGAAGTCTACGCGCGCCTTCTGCTGCGTCTCCAGGCGTAGTTCCGTAACGGTCTGTGAACGGAATCCGGCTTTTTCGGCATGAACTGTATACTGGCCAATGTCAATCAACGGGAAGGCATACTCCCCGTTCTGGTCTGTTGTTTTGCTCAGACGCAGTCCCGTGGCCACGCGCGTAATGGTGATCTGCGTGCCCCCCATGACGGCTCCTGAAGAGTCTTTCACTAAACCCAGGATCTCTGTTGCGGTCGTCTGGGCGAAAAGGGCGGGGGGAATACAACCCGCCAATAAAAGGAGAGCCGCCGTCGCTCTTCCGGCAAAAGTCAATAGCATCAAGGGAACCTCGATTTCTTCCCTGAACATATACCACTTGCATACGATAGTCAACTGTATTGTCGAAAATGGTATACGATTAGATTGCGTACCGGCGGGCCGCGCCCGGCGGGCAACATTCATAAATGTTATGCGTTCCCCAAAAATGCTCCCGGAACAGGAGGGCGAGGTCGATCGGGTTTACCGGCTTCTCAAAGGCTGGATTCTCGAAGCCCGCATACGTCCCGGCGATTTCCTTGCGGAAGCCGAACTGGCCCGCCAATGCGAGACCTCCAGAACACCGGTGCGCGAGGCCTGCAATCTGCTGTCGCAGGAAAAATGGATTCAACGCATCCGCCATAAGGGCTACGTTCTCCCCCCGATTTCCATCCGCGACATCGTCGAGGTATACGAATACCGCAAGCTGCTCGAATGTTTCACCGCCGAACGTGCGGCGGCCTGTGCCACGGCCGAAGAGGTCAACTCCCTCCGCGACATCGTAATCGTCGAAGACCGCCCGAACCTCGACATGGCCGAAGTTCTTAAGACCAACCAGGATTTCCATCTGCGGCTCGGAGAAATCGCCCGTAATCAGCGGATTTTTGATCAACTCCGCCTAACGCTAGAATACGTGCGCCGTCTGGATGTCCTGTCCGCCCAACGCGACAGCCGCCCGGTGCCGCATCGCGATATTGTCCGCGCCATCGAAGCCCGAAACGTCCAGGACGCCGGGCGGGCGATGGCCGAACACATCAACGTTTCACGCGATCAGATGTTGCGGTTGTTCAGCACCTGATCATACAAGCAAGGAGCCTCGCGTTTATGAGCGAAACCAAGTATTGGGACCGCACCGACACCTTTGAAGAAAAGATGCGGATGCTGGACGCGGCCTGGAAGCGCAAGGATTACCGCCTGGCCCGCGCCCTCGCCCACTCGTTGCGTAACACCGTCACGCAAACGCAGGCGGACGAAGAACTGCCCGGCGCAGCGCCCCCGTTTCGCGAAGAGGCCGTCAGTACCCTGCCCCCGTCCTGGCGCGCATGGGCGCAAGGCTGGCAGCATTACCAAGTAGTTACGCTCAATGAAACCGCTGGCGTAAGCCGTCCCCCGGAACCCGTCGAACTCACGCTCAAAGTTCCCGCCGCGCACGCCGTTTCCCTTGGCCGCGAAGTACGCGTCGCGCGCGTCGCCGGCGGGCAATTGCGCGAAGTGCCATCCCAGGTCTACCACGAGATTTGCCGCGGCGAGGATCGCTTCTGCCACGTCCTCTTCATGGCCGGCGGCGCGGCGCGGCAGGGCCACACCTACCTCATCCTCTACGGCAACGAGGACGCCGAACTGCCACAGTACCCAACCGACCTCGAAACCCGCGGGGAAGGCTTCGCCCTCGATATCGAAAACGATTTCTTCCGCGCCTCGCTCTCCCGTCAAATGGGGCAACTCGAGCGCCTCACCATCAAACGCGAACACGGCCTCGAACTCTTCGCGGGCGGCGAAGGCCATGGCGAGCCCCCCGGCATCGATTGGGCCCACGACTACGTTTCGTCCGGCAAAATGCAGAAACTCCGCATCACCTTATGGGAGTCTTGTCCAGACTACGAAGTGGTGCGCGGCCCGCTTTGCACCCTCGTCCGCCGCTGGGGGTTTCCCTATTCCCCCGTCCATCCCGTCTTCACGCCCGCGCGCATCAACGTCGATGTCGAATACCGCTTCTACTCCGCCCTGCCCTGGTTCCACAAGATTGGTTCGATGACCGCGACCAAAGACGTCGAGGTTGAAGCTCTACGCGACGATGAATGGGTCTTCTCCGGCCAGTCGTTCACCGATCTGCTGTGGATGAGTTCCGATGGCAAAATGCACACCGGCCCCGTTGATCCGAAGTCAAATGACGACATCTGGGCCATCGGCTTCTGCAACCCGGGGAGCCGCGATTCCTTCGTCGGCCTCTTCCTCGATCACCATGGAGACGGCCTGCCTCCGTTGAAACACAACGCCAACCCGCTCATGTTCTATCGCTGGCACGGCCAATGCTGGAGCCGCTATCCATTGCCCGGCAAGATCATGCCGGCAGGCGCCGTGCTCCATCAGAAAAACGCCTATGCCGCCATCCCCTACGACAACGCCGAAGGCCCCAAGCGACTGGAGGATTTGCGCCGCCGCCTGGTAAGTCCTTACACCATTTCCCCCGGCGTCCTCACCGGCGCCAACGCTGCCAGCGGGCAACCCGACCGCCTCGC
>CAMDKT010000130.1 GCA_945900935.1 Candidatus Sulfopaludibacter sp. SbA3
CCGCGAGCCTTCCGGGGTAGCGCGAAAAATTCCGCCCGCACCGGCAGGCCGGCGATCTCGACGCGTTCAAAAGGGAAGTACGGCAGCGCTTCGTCGAAACTGACCAGTGCCCGCCGGGCGAAGCGGGCCATGCGGCGATTCGTCATGCCCGGCATCGCGTTGGGCTCCATCAGCACCACCGGCGTCCCGGAGAGAGCCGCCGCCAGCACCACCGGCGCCGCCGCGTACCCGCCCATGCTGAAGACGCCCGCCGCTTGATGCTCTCTCAAAATGCGGCGCGCGTTCCAGACGCTGGCCGGAAGCTCGACGACGGTGCGGGCGCGCTCCACCAGGCTTAGGCCCTTGAGTCCGCCGGCCTCCACCCACTCAATCGGGAAGCCCGCCGCCGGAACCAGCCGGGACTCCATGCCCGCTCGCGTGCCAATGAATATGGGCTGATGACCGCGCACCGCGAGTTCGCGCGCGACGGCGATGCCGGGGATGACATGCCCCCCCGTACCGCCGCCGGCCATCACGAACACGCGTTTACTCATCAGCCGGCGTTCTCGCTGACGTTCAGCAGGATCCCCAGCGAGGCCAGCGTCGCCAGCAGCGAGCTGCCGCCGTAGCTGATCATCGGGAGCGGAATCCCCTTTGTCGGAGCCAGTCCCAGCACGACCGTGATGTTCATCAGCGCCTGGAAACCGATGGCGATCGTCAGGCCCAGCGCCAGCATTCGCCCGAAGTCGTCCGGCGTCAGCAGGAAGATCCGTATGCCTCGCCAGATGATCACGAAGTAGGCGAACAACACCGCCGCGGCCCCCCACAAACCCAGCTCCTCCCCGATCACCGCATAGATAAAATCCGTGTGCGATTCCGGAAGGAAAAAATGCTTCTGCCGTCCGTGCATCAGGCCCAGTCCGAAGATCCACCCCGAGCCGTGGGAAATAGCGGCCTGGTCTTTCTGATAGCCGGTATCGCCAACCGTGGCCGAACTGAGCGCGTAGGTTTTCACCTTGCCCGAAAAGTCGTATTTGTCGACCAGTTCGTAGGTGGGGTCCACCGGCTCAATCAACCGCCGCAGGCGGTACGGAGAGGAGAAAACGGCCACAGTCAGACAGACAACCGCGAGGCACCCGGCAGTCGCGAGCGACCGGCGGTCAAGCCCGGCGACGAAGAACATGACGAGGGCGGTCACGGCCAGCACCACCGCCGTGCCGAGGTCGGCGATACCCACCAGCACGAACAGCGCGCCGAGCAGAAGCGCGGCGGGGCGCAGCGTGAAACGCGTGTTGTTAATCGCCGCCTGCCGCCACGTGAGGAAATAGGCCAGGAAGATCACCATCGCCGGCTTGGCGAACTCAGAAGGTTGGATGTTGCCGAAACCGAGCGGGATCCAGCGGTGGCGCGGGTCAACGAAGTAGGCGATCGGCAATAGGAAGATGACAACAGCCAGCGGGCTGTAGGCCCATTCCGGACGGCGTAGTCTACGGTAGTCGAAACGGCGCAGCACCATCAGTGCGATGAACCCGGCGGTCGCCCAGACGAGCTGCATCATCAGAAAATAATAGGGGGGTTTGTTGTAGAGCGCCTGCGCCGTAATGGACGAGGCGGAATAAATCATGATGAGCCCCAAAGCCACCATCGCGGCCACTGTGAAAAACAGTGTCCAATCCATCGATAGACGCTTAGACATTGATGAACTCCATACTTATAGGCTTCCAACGAGTTCTTTAAAGCACCGGCCGCGGTGTTCGTAGCTTTGATACTGGTCAAAGCTCGCGCAGGCAGGAGATAACAAGACGATGTCCCCCGGCGCCGCGAGGCGGTGCGCCGTGCGAATAGCCTCATCGAGCGTATCGCAATCGGTCATCGGGAGGGAAGGGGTGCCCGCTACCGAGCCGCCCGCTACCGAGCCGCGACCGTCAGGGAGCGGTCCGCAATCCGTGAGTTCCGCGACCGCATACTTCCGCCGGGATGCGTCAGCTTCCGTAAGATGTTGGCGAATGACCGGCGCCGCCGCGCCAATCAACAGAACGCCTTTCGCTTTAGACGCTAGGCGCGGCACCAGCGAGCGGTAGTCGCTGTTCTTGTCCTTGCCGCCGAGTATGATCCAGAGCCCGCCGGGAAACGCGTCAATGGCCTTTTCGGCGGCGTCGACGTTCGTCGCTTTGGAGTCGTTGTAATAACGCACGCCGTCGAGTTCCCGGACGAACTCAATGCGGTGTTCGACGCCGGGGAAGCTTCTTACTGCCTCGGCGATGATCTTGCTGTCGATGCCTGCAATCCATGCGGCGGCCGCGGCGGCCATCACGTTTTCCACGTTGTGACGGCCGCGGAGCGGGATTTCGCTTTCCCGCATAAGAGGCGCGTCCCCCAACAGGATTTCACCGCCCGCCGACGCGACGCCATTCGCGCCCGGCGCCTCCAGGTTGAACCAGACGGCCTTGGCCCTGGTACGGCCGGCGAGCCTGCGGGCATTGGGTTCGGCCGCGTTGAGTATGGCGTAGCCGTCGCTGCTCTGCGTCTCCACCAGCCGGGCCTTGACATCGATGTAGCGGGCCATCGTGTGGTGCCGGTCCAAATGATCGGGCGTGATATTGAGCACAATCGCGATCTGCGCTTTGAACGTCTCCACCGTTTCCAGTTGGAAGCTGGAGAGTTCCAGCACGACCGTAGTCTCGGGCGTCGATTGCGCGACGAGATCGGTAACAGGCACCCCGATGTTGCCGCCGATCAGCGTTGGCCGTCCGGCGTGCTGAAAGATATGGCCGATCAGCGCCGTCGTCGTCGTCTTCCCATTCGCTCCCGTAACGCCGATGATGCGGCCCCGCAGTTCTTCAGCCGCGAGTTCAAGCTCCCCGATGATCCGTGCGCCGCGAGCGCGGGCGCGTTCGAAGATCGGCAGTTCCAGCGGGACCCCGGGGGATTGAATCAGCAGATCGAAGCCGTCGGAATCGGTCTCGCTCTGGCCCGTCTGCGGGAACTCCATTTGAGCGGGTTGCGGCCGGTTATCGGAGACAACCACATCCGCGCCGCGCTCGCGCAGATATCGCGCCGCGGCCAGGCCGGACTTGCCGCCGCCCACGATGAGCACCCGTCGATTGGCGTAGCTGCTCATCGGAGTTTCAGCGTCGTCAGCGCGAACAGCGCCATGATCAGCCCAAGGATCCAGAAGCGGGTAATGACCTTCGCTTCGTGCCAGCCAAGTAGTTCGAAGTGGTGATGCAGCGGAGCCATCTTGAAAATTCGCTTTTTGCGAAGCTTGAAGCTCGCTACCTGTAACACTACGCTCATCAGTTCGATGACGTAGACGCCGCCGATGAACAACAGCAGCGCTTCCTGTTTGATCAACACCGCCACCGTGCCCATTGCCCCGCCCAGGCCCAATGCGCCCACATCCCCCATGAATACCTCCGCCGGATGCGCATTGTACCAAAGAAACCCCAGCGAGGCACCCGTCATCGCTCCGCAGAAAATCGTGAGTTCGCTCGCGCCAGGCAGCCGGACGATGTCGAGATACATGGCGAACTCACGATGGCCGCTCAAGTACGTGAGGATTGTCATCGCGCCCGCCGCGATTACCATCAGGCCGGCCGCCAGGCCATCCAGGCCGTCAGTCAGATTAACAGCGTTCGATGAGCCCGCCAGCACGATAACCAGGAACAGAAAGAAGAAAACGAATGCAAAGGCGTACGTGAACGGATTTCCCAGCCAGGAGGACACGAGTAAATCCGGCTTAAACGTCTTGAGAAACGGAATGTTCATGCTGGTGTCGTAATTGCCGCTCGCGTGGAGGGCGAGCAGCATCACGCCGATCAGCATCGAGCACAGAGTCTGCAGCAGTAGCTTCTTCCGTGCCGTCAGCCCCCGGTTCCGCATCTTCTTCACCTTTGTGAAGTCGTCGTAGAAACCGATGGAGCCGAAGCTCAAAAGGCCGAACAGCGCGATCCAGATATAGGGCTTGGTCAGGTTCGCCCACAGCAGTGTGGGCACCACGATCGAGATGCCTATCAGCAGTCCCCCCATCGTCGGCGTGCCCGCCTTTTTCTGGTGCCCGGTCACGTCTTCGTGTATATGCTGGCCGATCTGGAACTCGCGCAACTTACGTATCAGCAACGGCCCCAGCCAGATGGAGAGGAACAGCGCGGTGAGGCTGGCGAAGGCCGTGCGGAACGTCACGTATCCAAACACACGGGCCGGGCTGAAGACCGGGAACAGCTTTTCGAAGAGGAGCCAATAGAGCATTACTCGGCCATGAACCTTTCCAGTGCAATTTCAACGCGTGTCCCCCGGGAGCCTTTGCAGAGCACCGTGTCGCCGGAGCGGGCCAGCGCGCGCAGCGCTTCCCCCGCGGCCCCCGGTTCATCGAAAAACAGAGCTTCCGCGCCGCCTTGTTTCGCCGCATCCGCCAGATGGCGGGCGTCGCCGCAAATGGCGATCACCACGTCAATCCCCAACGCCGCGGCGTGGGCCCCGGCCTCGCGATGCAGTTGCTCCGACCAAGCCCCGAGTTCAAGCATTTCTCCGAGAATAGCGATCTTCCGCCCGCCGGGAATGGCCGCCAGCGTGTCGAGCATCGCCCTTGCCGCTTCGGGATTGCTGTTATAACTATCGTTCAAAATGGTGATGCCGTTGTGCGTCAGCCGTTCGCCGCGCATCTTGCCGCTTCGCAGCGTGCGCGCCGCTTCCGCCATCTGTTCCACCGGAATTCCGAGACTGCATCCCACCGCCACGCCGGCCGTGACATTCGATACGCCATGCAGACCGGGCAAATAAATTTCGAACGGCACTTTTTGAATCTGGAATACCGCGCCGAAGGCCGTGAGTTCGACGTTTTCGGCGCGCACACCGGCACCTTCGCCGATGCCGTAAGTAATGGTCCGCCCGGCGTGGACGGCGCCGAAAGCGCGGACGCGCGAATCGTCGTAATTCAACACCGCGGTGCCCTTTGAACCCAGCTCTTCAATCAGTTCGCGCTTGGCCAGCGCCACGCCCTCGATGGAAGAAAAATTTTCAATGTGCGCGGTGCCGGCATTGGTGACGACGCCGATATCGGGCCGGGCGATCTCGCACAGAAAACGAATTTCGCCTGCGTGATTCATGCCCATTTCCAGCACGCCCGCCGTGGCCGTCTCCTCCATCCGCGCAAGGGACAGCGGAAGGCCGATGTGATTGTTGAGATTGCCTTCATTGCGTGTTGCGCCGATAAGAACCGCGATGGCTTCTTTCGTGGATGTTTTGCCCGCGCTCCCGGTGATCCCAATCATCGGAAAGCGCAGTTTAGCGCGTGCGCGCCGGGCCAGTTGTTGCAGGGCGATCAGGGTGTCGGCAACGGGGATCAGACGCATTCCCGGCGCTTCAGCCCACTCGCGTTCGTCAACGAGCGCGGCGGACGCCCCCCGTTCGGCGGCGTCTTGCAGGAAGCTATGGCCGTCGTGGTGCTCGCCGCGGATGGGGATGTACAGCGCGCCGGGACGAAGCGTGCGCGTGTCGATGCTCCATTCGGAAATCAGATGCTCCCCAACCGCCGTAGAGCTGCCCGTGAATTCGACGATTTCGGCCAGCGTCAGTTTCATTTCCCGCCTCGGGCACCGATCGCGCGCAACGCCACTTCTTTGTCGCTGAAATTCACTTTTTTCTCGCCAATCACCTGATAATTCTCGTGGCCTTTTCCGGCCAGCAAAACGATGTCGCCGCGGCGCGCCTCTCCAATGATCGCGAAGATCGCTTTTTCACGATCAGCCTCAACCAGCAACGGCGTGTCGAAGCGCCGCGCACCCGCCACCGCGTCGTTGATGATCGCCAACGGTTCCTCGGAACGCGGGTTATCGCTGGTCAGGACCACGAAGTCGCTGTCCTTGGCCGCGGCCATGCCCATCAATGGGCGTTTGGAACGGTCCCGGTCACCGCCGCAGCCGAACAGCGTCAACACGCGGCCCTCGCCATTCAGGAGTTGACGCGCCACCCGAATGACGTTCGTGATGGCGGCGTCCGTGTGGGCATAATCGACAACAACCAGGAAATCCTGGCCCGCATCCACCCGCTCAAACCGGCCCGGTACTCCAGGGAACGCCGCCACGCCGGCCGCGATCTGTTCCCACGTCAATCCGGCCGCGTGGCAGGCCGCGGCCGCCGCCAGTATGTTGTAGACGTTGATGTCGCCAACCAGCGTCGAAGTCATTCGTCCATGCCCTTCCATTTCGAATCGCAGCCCGAAGAATCCTGACTCGATATTGATCGCGCGCAGATCGGCGCCGGCCTGAATCCCATACGTCACGCGCCGCGTAGCGGATGCGATCTTGATGGACGCGCTGAACGGATCGTCGGCGTTCAAAATCGCGAAGCGAGGCGAAAAATCAGTGCCGAAAAGCCGTGCCTTCGCCGCGCCGTATGCCTCCATCGTCAAGTGGAAGTCCAGATGGTCGCGCGTGAGATTGGTAAAGACCGCGGCCGCGACGCGCAGTCCTTCCACACGGCCCAGCGCCAGGGCGTGGGACGAAATTTCCATCGAAAGAAATCGGCCGCCCCCGTCGCGCGTTTCCGCCGCGATCCGAAACACGTCCAGCGATTCCGGCGTCGTGTTGACCGCCTCCCGCGGCACGCCGCATACGTGATAACCGATCGTGTTGATCAGCGAGGTTTTGTAGCCCGCGTGCTGAAAGATGCCATCGGCCAGCATGCTGCCCGTCGATTTCCCGTTCGTGCCCGTAAACGCGATAATATCGATGGCCTCGTCCGGCGCGTTGTAGAAGCGCTTCGCGGCCGCCGCCAGCGCCCGCCGTCCATGGGCCACCACCACGTACGGGTGATCCGTCCGCGCGGCCGGCGGCGCGTCATAGACCACCGCCACAGCACCCCCGGCGATCGCGTCATTGGCGAAGCGCGCGCCGTCCACTCGACTCCCGCCGAATGCAAAGAAGAGAACGCCGGGCGCGGCTTGGCCCGAATGATAGGCCACGCCGCGCACGGCTAAATGAAGGGCTTCCGGAGAGGACGCGAATGTCACCCCCGCTCCGTCGAGAAGTTCCTGTACGGTCATGTGTGCCTACTGGCGGAACAGAACACGAACACGTTTTCCGGCGCTGACGGCGGTGCCTGGCTCCGGCAATTGCCCCCGGGCGATGCCGCTTCCCACCGTCTCTATGCGCCAACCTTCCGCGGCCGATTTGGCTAGAACGGCCCGCATGGTCAGGCCTTGGAAATCCGGGACGCGCGGTCCCACTTGCGGGGCCGCTTCGGGATCCGCTTCATCGGCCGCCGGCTCAATGGCCACCAGTTGCGGCGGTGCCGCAGGCTCCCGCCGGATTTCGGGTTCAGTCTTCACAACCGGCTCTTCCTCAATCAAATCCTTCTCGATGCCAAGCGTCCGGAGCGCCGCGCCGGCCACCTCCCGAAAGATCGGGGCGCTGGTCACGCCGCCATATTTGTAGGATCCGTTAATTGTGACCGCGACCACAATGGCCGGATCGGCAACCGGTGCCAGTCCGATGAAGGACGAGTTATAGCGGTGAATATACTTCCCCGTTTGCGGATCCACCATCTGCGCCGTGCCCGTCTTGCCCGCGACTGTATAACCCTTCTTCAGCCGCGCTTCCTTCCCTGTGCCAACCAGAACAACCTGCTCCAGCATTCGGCGGAGTGCAATCGCCGTTTCCGCCTTGATGCGCTGTTCGCCCGCCGCCACCGGAATGATCTCTTTCCTGCCGGTCACGGGATGCTGCCGGGACTTCACCAGGCGGGGCCGTACCAGCTTTCCATTGTTGGCCAAAATCGCGAATGCCTGGGCCAGTTGGAGCGGCGTGGCCATCATTTCATGCCCCATCGCCACCGAGCCCATGGAGCCCGCCGTCCAGTTGCGAACCGGATGAATCCTGCCGCCCGATTCGCCGGGCAACTGGACCCCGGTGAGATCGCCAAAACCAAACTTCTCCATATAGTCGTACATCTGCTTGTTGCCGACAGTGAGGCCGATATTAATCGCGCCGATGTTACTCGACTTGGCCAGCACCATCGTCATCGGCAATGCCGAATACGAATCATGGTCATGCACGATCCGCCCCGGAAGCCGGATGATTCCGTTACCGCAATTAATGATTGTTTCCGGGCGAAGTCCGGTGGTCTCCAGCGCGGCGGCGATCGTGATGGCCTTGAACACGCTGCCCGGCTCGAACGGCGCGGAAATCGTCAGATTCATGCGCCCCAACATGTCGTCGTCAGTCTTCGGACGTTCCCGCGGGTCAAAGTACGGGTAGCTGACCATCGCGAGGATGTTGCCCGTCTTTGGGTCCAGAACTACCACCGTCCCGGACGGAGCGCCTTCCTTCTCGATTGCTTCTCTCAACGCCTTTTCCGCGGCGTATTGTATGGCTTCATCAATCGTGAGTGTGATGTTCCAGCCGGGCTCGGGCTTCTCTTCGTTGATAAACTTGCCGTAGTAGTCGCGATTGCGCGAATCCCGGAGCATCCGCATCCGCCCGGGCACGCCGGCCAGTTCGTTCTCCAGTCCGCGTTCCACTCCGGCGTCGCCGCGTCCTTCGCTGTTCACCCAGCCCAATACGTGCGCGGCCAGCCTGCCCTTGGGGTATTCCCGGCGGTAGGTGTCTTCAAAAGTGAAGATGTCCAGCTTGCTGCGTTTCAGACGGCTGATCTCCTCGGCCGTCGCGTCTTCGCGGATCACCAGGTATCCGTTGCGGGACTCTCTCGCTCCATTTATCTCGCCCAACAGCGTATCGGGGTTGACTCCCAGCAGTTGTTCCAGCACCGAGGTCACAAACCCCTCACTGCCTTTGGGTATCCGCAGCGGGTTAATCGCCACGCGCCGGATCGGCACGCTCAGGGCCAGCGGGCCGCCGCCTTCCCCGCCGCTCGAAATGCTTCCGCGGCTCGCCGCGACACCGACTATATGCTCCTGTTGGCGCGTTGCCGCCAGCCGAAGATTCTCATGCTCGATAACGTGTAAATGGATCAGCCGGACAATCAGAATGACTCCCCATAGAACTCCAAGCCACGCCACGAGGATTAGCCGCCGTTGTGCTTGCGGCTCTACCATCGTTTCCATAGCGGTCCTTTCATTTGTGGGGGGTTACGGGGTTTTGTTTTCGCGGAGCCAGACTCAGCGGGAGGTCGGAAGGCGGGGCGCTGTTTCGGGGGAATAGCAGGGACCTCCCTTTCGTTACGCCGGTCGCCCGTCCGGGCCACGCAACGCACGGTCCGCTAAAGAGCGGTCCGCGAAAGAGAATCAAAATAATGTCCGTTACTGCCGGTCGCGGTTCAAGGCCACCGCGCCGGAGCGCGTTTCGTTCAACACCACCAGCGTTTCCGGCGTCGGGTCCAGATATATCTGGTTCTTCGCCGCTCGCACCAGCGCTTCCATGCTGGTCAATTCCGCCTCCCGCGCCGAAAGCTGCGCCAACTGCGACTGCAATTGGCTATTCTGCTTTTCGATATCGGTGACCGTGTAACCCGCCAGATAGCTGTTGGCGATCGGGACGATAAGTCCGACGACGACCAATGCGAAGATGCCGGCCATCGAAATGGTCTGCCACGCCGACGCGTTCGCCTTCGGGTCCTGTTCCCGCACCACCCGCGTATTGTCGATTTTCTTTACGAAGACGTGGATTTCCTCGTTCGGCATCGGCCGCAGATAAAAGCGGTTTGCCTCTGTTAGATCACGGGACTGTGCGCCAATCTGTATTTTAGACGCGCCCGAATCTTTCGTTTCAAACGTCCCCCAAGCCGTAGCCATGGTTTATTTCCCCCTGCTTCTTACAACATCTCCAGCACTCGCATCTTTGCGCTGCGGCTCGCTGGGTTCCGGCGGACTTCCTCCGCCGTGGGTATAAGCACGTGTTTGTTGATCAACTTCGCCTTGCACTCTTTCGCGATCCGGCGTGTGCCCGTTTTCGCGATCAGATCCTCCCCCGAGTGGAAGGTGATGAAGGCCACCCGTCCCCCCGGTCGAACCAGCGAAGAGAGTTGGTTGATCAATGCGTCGATCTCCTGATACTCGCTGTTGCACGCAATTCTGAGAGATAAGGCTGAAAGTGTCGCAGGGTGCAGTTTTCCCGTACGCGGCACCGCCGCGAGAATTACCGATGAGAACTGTTTCATCGAAGTCACGGGCCGTGCCCGCACGAGTGCTCTGGCTATTGCTCGACTTCTCCTTTCTCCAGTGGTATAAATCAAATTCGCTAATTCTTTTTCCTGAAGCGAGTTCACCAGATCGGCCGCCGTCGGGTTGTCCGAACTCCTGTCCAAACGCATATCCAACGGCCCGTCGTTCATCAGGCTGAATCCCCGCTCCCCCGTCTGAAAATGCATCATACTGGTCCCAAAATCGGCCAAAAGTGCGTCCGCTAAGCCCACTTTGCCTGCTTGCAAGGTCTCTTGAAGCCGGGAAAATGGCGTATGCAGGAAGGTAATGGGGCTCCCCGAACCCGCACAGTTGGCCTCCGCCATCACCAGCGATTCGGGATCGGTGTCGCAGGCATAGACGTGCCCGGCGGGCCCGACCGCGCCGCTCAGGAGCCGCGAATGCCCCCCCATTCCAGCCGTGGCGTCGATCACCGAGTCCCCAATCCGCAACTGGAGCGCCTCCATCGTTTCCGCCGGCATTACTGAAATGTGTTGCATGCATTGCCTTTTACGCCATTCCTAACAGCGTCAGATTCTGGACAGCGTCGGTAGCGCCGATAAGGTAGTTGTCGATGATCGTGTCTTGCTCCGCCTTCCGGTGGACGTGGATTACACCGTCAATACCGCCGCCAACGACATCGCTGCCCGCGACCGCGAGTTTGATGCGAAGTTCCGGCTTGATCAGGATCTTGCCATGCGATTCCAAGCTGCTTTCGGTCCCAAAATGGTTGGCCAGCGTAAGAATTCGTTTGACTTCGTCCGCCTGCGCCTTTAAGGTTCCAAATAGAGCAAGGTTTGCGCGCCAGATTGACTCCGGGTAAATTCGAATCGTGGTGCCGTCGATGCTTGTTGAGAACACTTTATTATCTTTGAGGTCATGTGTGAAAAAATGGAGCCAAGGCGAGGGAAGCCGGATGCGACCGTTGTGTTCGCAGCGGGTCACGAAATCGCCTAGGGGCTGTTTATCTGCTGCTCCATTACTCATGTCAATAAATTTGTACGACAATTAGTGACAAAAACTGAACTTTTACCAGCTTAGCCCTCTTTCCGCTCCTTTTCAAGGGTATTCGTCGCTTTGTACCATTTCTTAACTCAAGACTACCGAGTTCTCACCAACCTGACAACGCCCCCTCTCACTGCTTCTTATCCATATTCATTTTGAGTTGAGATCGTTCAATGGACAGAGTGATCAATCGGTCGATGAGCTTTTTGAATCGTTTGAAATTCGAGACCTCGGC
>CAMDKT010000131.1 GCA_945900935.1 Candidatus Sulfopaludibacter sp. SbA3
GCAAGACCGGCCGTGGAAATGGCGGGCCGTGGAAAGCGAGGAAAACCAAGCGCAGGTTTTCGCTCTCTTCCCACCGCCCTTGGAAATCGCAAAAAGGCGCGATTTCCACATTCCCACCGCCGCGACGGCGATATTGTCGATTCCAACTTCAAACTCCAGGAAGCGAACCCGGCACTCCCTCACGCCCCTCATCCATTCGAGATTCCTTCCTTGCCGACGCCTCCAAGAACCGAAGCCCTCATTGCGCACGCCCGTCCTTACCCACACCAAACAGCGAGGAGGCTCAAAAGGGATGAGATCGATCCAGAGACACAGCGCCCCGATTGCGATCACTGCTCCGACGAATACGCGCACGAACAACGTATACAGCAACTGCTCGGTCTCATCGCGAGTTTGATACGGCACTCCTGGAGTGGGTTCCCTCCTTGTGCCATCGTCAGAGTAACTCCCAGGCTGTAGCGCCTAAGAGTTTTTATTAGAGCCAAAACGCCGCAACTATATAAAGACAAGACACTTTTACCCGTACTGACGATTTCCTTAGTCCCGAAGAACTAAGGCGTTTTTCTCGGCCACTACAGGGAATACACACCTGGAAACAAAGTTCCGTTTAGCGCACCATGGATGCAGGATACATCCAGTCGAAAATGCGAGGAATCACCCACAGCTTTCTGGGAATGTCAGCGGTCACGGTCAGTCGGCCGATGCGGAATCTGCTGAACAACGTCCAGTTGATCGCGCAATCCAGCGCCACTGTCCTTATTGAAGGCGAGAGCGGAACGGGCAAAGAAATCGTCGCGCGCGCGCTGCACTGCTTTTCCGCGCACCCGGAAGGGCCGTGGGTGAACATGAATTGCGCGGCCCTCCCGGATACGCTGATGGAAGCGGAATTATTCGGCTGCGAAGGCGGCGGTGTTCCCGAGGGCAGTTATCCCCGGCCCGGAATGTTTGAACTCGCCGACGGCGGCACATTGTTCCTGGACGAAATTGGCGATCTGGAGATGCGCGTCCAAGCTAGACTCGTCCGCTTCCTCGACGGATCCCCTCATTTTCGGCTCGGCGGATCCAGACCGATCCAGCCGAAAGTACGGCTGGTCGCCGCCACCAACCAAAGGCTCGAAGACGCCGTCGCCGCCGGCCGCTTTCGAATGGATCTCTTTCATCGCGTGACGCAGTTCCGCGTCGTCGTGCCACCCCTGCGGGATCGAATTGAAGACATCGTACCGCTGGCCGAACACTTCCTGCAAGCCTCCCGCGAAGGCATGAAAATCACTGAGGACGCCAAGCGCACCCTTGAACTTTACCCCTGGCCCGGCAATGTCCGCGAGTTGCGGAATGTGATCAACATGTGCGCCGTCACAGCGCGTGGACAAGCCGTTCGCACTTTGGACTTGCCGAGTCGCCTCCAGGATCATTACGCCGCGCTTCCCGAACAGGAAAGCGATTTGAAGCGCCTCTTCCATTCTGTAAATTCCGAAATTCACGGCGACGCTGCCTCGGGGGCGATGCTCCAGGACATGGCAAAACGCCTGATTCTCCAGGTGCTCGGGCACACGGGCGGCCATCAGGAACGCGCCGCGAGCCTTCTCGGCATCTCCAGCCGAACCTTAAGCCGGAAAATCAAACAGTATGACGTCGGCACAAAGGAGCCGGAAACAGAAGCCAAAGTTGGAATGGAAATAGCATGACCGGACCAGATTCGAAAACCGCCCATTTCAACTTAGGAAATGTAATCGAAGCCAATGATCGCCGCAGTGAGCCCCGCTTTTCAGCCACCGGAGAAGTCCGCCTGGTTATCAGCGGCCCCCAGGCGATCTCCATTCCCGCCCGCATCCTGGACGTCAGCAAAAACGGAATGCGCGTCCAGCATATGTACGCCGCCCTCACCAGCGGCATGTTGCTGCAAATCGATTCCGGAAACACCCAATTCACCGCCCGCGTTGTTTGGAATCGAATCAGGAACGATGGCGTTGAAAGCGGTTTCTTCCTGCTTTAGCCCTTCTTATGGAGCTGACGCAAAACGGACTCGGTCGCGGCGGCGTGAGTACCGCATTCCCTGAACGATTGCAGGCCGCAACCGCCCTTTGCGCTTTCACACTTTCTCGAATTCAAATACCATCACTTTGCCCCGCACTACAAAACACAAATAGTGTTCCCAAAACAGCCGGAATCGCGGCCAGGCATTTACCAGCAACTCCACACCCATATACCGCCACAGCGCCAACAGCTTTACATAGAGCCGCACTTGGCGGAATCGCACGGACGAATAATACCCGTACCCCGCATTGTCATCGCCGAAGTAGCGGAAGGAATACGTGTTCAGATGCCAGCGGTGGGTGGGGTCGCACCACGAACTGAAGTCGGTATAGTGGGGCGTCTCCAGCACCACCCGCCCGCCCGGCCGTAGAATCCGGTGTATCTCCTCCATCGTGCGCAACACATCGCCGACGTGCTCGATCACGTGGATCAGCCGCGCCTGGTCGAAGGACCCGCTCTCTACCGGCCACGGAAACTGGTCCAGATCCCAGACAATATCGGCAGCCGTCCCGGCCAGGCGATCCATACCAACCGCTCCCGGATACTTCTTTATCCCGCAACCGACATCCAGAATCTTCTCGGGCACTTGGGTCTAGTTTAACTCGTTCAAAGAGCTTTCCAACGAATCCAGCGCAAACGATGCCTGTTCGGCGTTCAGCACCAATGGCGGGCAAAGCCGTATCGAGTTCGGCCCCGCCCCCAAAACCAGCACCCCCTTGTGAAACATTCGCTGAACCAAAGCGTTCCGCAACTCCGGATCGCGCTCTCGCGTCGCCTGGTCTTTCACAAATTCGATCCCGATCATCAGCCCCAAACCGCGCACATCACCCACGCGCGAATATCGGCCCGGCCACGCGCGGAGCCGCTCCAGCATCTGTCCGCCCACAGCGGCCGCGTTCGCCAGCAACTCTTCCTCCAGCAGTTCAATCGTCACCAGCGACGCCGCAATGGCCACCGGATTCCCCCCAAACGTCGAAGCATGCGCCCCCGGCGGCCACGTCATCAAATCGGCCCGCGCAATCGTCGCCGACAACGGCAGTCCGCTGGCGATCCCCTTGGCCGTTGCCAGAATATCCGGCTCGAACCCAAAATGCGCACTCGCAAACATCCGGCCCGTTCGCCCCATCCCGCACTGCACTTCATCGGCGATCAGCAGAATGCCGTGCCGGCGCGCCACGGCTGTCAGTTCATCGAAAAACTTCCGCGGAGGCACCACATACCCTCCCTCGCCCTGCACCGGCTCCACTACAATCGCCGCCACTTCCTCAGCCGGCAGGATCGTCTTGAACAACTGCTGCTCCAGCACCTGCACGCATTCCACTTTGCACGTTTCCACCCGTTGCCCGTACGCACAGCGGTAACAGTTGGCGTATGGAATGTGCGTCACACCGGGGATTAATGGGCCAAAGCCCTGCCGCTGCACGGTCTTCGATCCCGTCAACGACAACGCTCCCTGCGTCCGCCCGTGAAAAGCGCCGAAGAACGCGATGAACTTATCCCGCCCGGTTTTGAATTTCGCGAGCTTCATCGCCGCCTCCATCGCCTCGGCCCCGGAATTGCCGAAGAAGACGCGGCGCGGTGACTCGCCCGGCGCCAGGCGAGCGAGTTTCTCGGCCAGTTGCACCATATTTTCGTAATAGAAGTCGGTGCCGCTCATGTGGATCAACTTCGCCGCCTGCGCCTGAATCGCCGCCACTACGCGGGGATGACAATGACCCGTCGCCACCACCGCGATCCCCGCGTTCATGTCCAGAAACCGGTTGCCGTCAACGTCCGTTACAATCGCGCCCGACGCCGATTCCACAACCAGCGGGTAGTCGCGCGTATAGGAAGGGGAAAGCACAGCGTGGTCGCGGGCAATCAACTCCGCCGCCTTCGGGCCGGGCAAATCCGTGCGGATGCTGGGAAGCATAGTACAGGTACTCCTTGCGATTCGTTCTGTTCCGGGGTAAAGAAACGTGGCCTTCGTGCCGAACTATAAGGCAGGGTTAGTCGGAGCCGAATAGCGACGGACGACTTTCGGAAGGAGTTTGTGGCCGAAGTTGCACTCTGCGATTAGAATACTCCGGAACGGTGGTGCAGTCCACCAAACAATTTGCACAAGTATTGTGTTACAAAACTTGCATCCATTGTCATGAAACCGTAATATTGTGGGCAACGTCACTAAATTGCGTTGACAGCCGAGCTCAATCGGAGACAATTGAAGTCGGTGTAGTATTTTCAGACGAGGAGACCATGAGGACTACAAAAATCGTTACTTACGTTACACTTACTGCCGCCCTCGGCGCGTTTAGCGTTGTCGGCCAGTCCGTAATCTCTGCGAAAGCCGGCGTCGTTCATTACACCGAAGGGGACGTCACCGTTGTTGTTGGCAAGGTCGCCACCCCAGTGGAAATGAAGACCGGCGGGCGTTACACGGAACTGAAGGACGGGCAGGAACTGGCGACGGGCGAAGGCCGCGCCGAAATCCTACTGAACCCGGGTGTATTCCTCCGGTTGGGCGAGAATAGCACGATAAAGATGATCTCCACCCGGCTCTCCGACACGCGTCTGGAATTGACGCGCGGCGTGGCGCTCGTTGAAGTCGCCGAAGTTTCCAAAGACAACGCAGTCACGATGATCGTAAAAGACGCCGCCGTCTCGTTCTCCAAAATGGGCTTGGTTCGCATGGACGCCGATGGCGGTATCCGTGTCTACAAAGGCGAAGCGCAGGTAATGGTCGGCGGCACGCCGCAAACACTAAAGGAAGGCCGCGAAATGCAGTTCGCGGCAGGCAATGTCATCGCCAGGTTCGACGCCAAAGTGGGCGACCCGTTGTACCGATGGGCCAATCGACGCGCGGAATATCTAGCCATGGCCAACATCGCTTCGGCCAACATGGCGCGCCAGAGCTACGGTTCGTCCACCTATTCCGCCAGCGGCGCAGGCAGTTGGTACTACAATTCCTTCTACGGGATGATGACCTATCTGCCGGGCGGCAACGGCATGTATCGCAGCCCCTTCGGCTACTTCTATTACAGCCCCGGCCGCGTCCAGAATTACTACCAGTCCTACATCCAGGCGTCTCCGGCGCAGTCCGCCGGCTATAACGGCGGCGGTTCCAGCAACCGGACATGGAATGCCGATAACGGCTATTACAACACGTCGTCCCGCTCCGCCGGCGCCGTGTCCATGCCCTCTTCCTCCGGCAGTTCCGGCAGCGCTCCGGCCGCCTCGGCTCCTGCTGACAGTTCAGCCGGTCGCGGTGCCGATACAGGCTCCAGCCGCGGCGGCGGCTCGGGCAGTTCCGGCAAGTAAACGCAACGGGCGCCCTTTCCGTTTTTCATTTCGCCATCAGAGTCCGGTCGAAAAACCCGGTCATCGTCTCCAGCATGTGCAGCCGGAACGCCCCTGTCACCCCGTGGGACTTCAGCGGATAAATCATCGTATCGAACTGCTTGCCCGCTCGCTGTAGTGCCTCCATCATGTTTTGCGAGTTCTGAAACAGCACATTGTCATCCTGGAAATTGTGAACCAGCAGCAGTTTCCCGTCCAGATTCGCCGCCGCGTGAACCGGACTGCTCGCCTTGTAGCCGTCCTCGTTGCGCGTCGGCAGCCCCATATAACGCTCCGTATAGATCGTGTCGTAGTGCCGCCAGTCGGTGACCGGCGCCCCCGCCACACCCGCCGCAAACGCCTTTGCATGCGTCAGCGCATACAGCGTCATATAACCGCCATAACTCCACCCGTAAATCCCCACGCGCCCGGCATTCACAAACCCCTGCCGCAATAAATAATCCAACCCCTCCAACTGGTCCGCCAACTCCAACTTCCCAAGCTGCTTGTGCAACCCCTTCTCAAATGCATGTCCGCGATAGTTTGACCCGCGATTGTCCATCCGCCAAATCACATAGCCCTTCTGCGCCAATGCCTGCTCCCAACTGACCCCGGCCCACTTATTCACCACCGTCTGCGCGTGCGGTCCCCCATAGACCATCACAATCGCCGGATACTTCCGCGCCGGGTCAAATCCTTTCGGCTTCGTCACTTGCCCATAAAACAAAGTCCCGTCTTTCCCCCGAAACGTCAAATTCTCCACCGGCAACAGTTCATATTCCGGCACACGGGCTTCTTTCAACACTGCCACCACCGCCCCCGCATTCTCCATCAGCGTCTGGCGCGGCGGCGACGTTTGGCTCTGCCAGGAATCCAGATAATAAGCCGCGTTCGCCGCCATCGACACCGTGTGCGTCCCCGCCTCCTTCGTCCGCTTCGTCAACTCCCCGGTCGTCAAATCCACCGCATACAACTGCCGCTCCAGCGGACTTTCTTTTGTCGCCGTCACCCACGCCTGCCCGCGCGCCTCGTCCACCCCGTTCAACTCCACCACTTCCCAATCCCCTCGCGTCAACTGCCTCGGCACTCCCGCGCCATACAAATAAACATGTCGAAAACCATCCCTCTCACTCGCCCACAAAAACCGTCCGTCCGCGAAAAAATGCAATATATTGTGCAGATTCACCCAAGCCTCGTCCCGCTCCTCCACCAACAACCGCCCCTTCCCCGTAGCGGCGCTGAAGGCCAATAGCTCCAACCGGTCCTGCACCCGGCTTAACCGCTGCACAGCGATCTCTTTCCCTCCCGGCATCCACTGCACCCGCGCGATTAACGTATCCGCCGTCGGCCCCACGTCCATCCAACGCGTCTTCCCGCCCCGCGCCGCCATCACCCCCAATCGCACATTCGCGTTCGCCGTCCCGGCCTTCGGATACCGTTGCGGCTCCGGCACTGCCTGCACCGGTCCCGCGTCCACATGCGGATGCATCATCTCCGGGCTCACGTCAAACTGCAGATACGCAATTTCCCGGCTGTCCGGCGACCACCACCATGCCCGCGAAAGCTGCAACTCTTCCGGATACACCCAGTCCAGCCGCCCGTTCCACAATGTCGCGCGCCCGTCCGCCGTCAGCCGCCGGATTTTCCCGCCCGCCACCGCCAAGACATATAAATCATTATTGAACCGATATCCCGCCGAAGTTCCATCCGGCGATAACTGCGCGTCCTCCTCCGCCTCCGCTGTCGCCGTCAACTGCCGGTGACTCCCCGCCGCGACGTCGATCAAAAACAGATCCCCCCCCACCGCCAGCAGCACGCTCTTGCCGTCCCCGGACCACTGCGGCCGCGCTGTTTCCACCCGCCGGTTCTGCCACTGAAACGCCCCCGCCCCCTTTGCCGATTTCGCCTTCCCCTCCAACTCCGCCATCGTCGCCAGTATCCGCGACTCCTTCCTCACGCACTCATACACCCACAGTTTCCGCGCCTCCGTATACAAGAATCGCCCGCCATCCGGAGACCAAATCGCCGTCACCGTATCCGGCCTCGGCATCGCAGCCGCCGCCGCCAGCGTCACAGCCTTCTTGTCCGCTCCAAACGCCGCCACCCATAACACGGCCAAGGCCAACTGTTTCGATAAAGTCACATCCCCGATTGTATAGGCCGTAGACGTAATACGCGATACCGGGTACCCTCATAGAATCATGCAAATCACTTTCCGCGGCGCCGCTCGCACTGTCACCGGTTCCATGCACGAAATCCAAACCGGCACCCGCCGCTTCCTGCTCGATTGCGGCATGTATCAGGGCCGCCGCTCCGAAGCCGCCGAACGCAATAAACACTTCGCCTTCCCCCCTTCCGAAGTCGACGCCCTGCTCCTCTCCCACGCCCACATCGATCACTCCGGCAATATCCCCAACCTCACATCCAACGGCTTCCATGGCCCCATCTTCACAACCTCCGCCACGCGCGACCTCTGCAACTCCATGCTCCTCGATTCGGCCTTCATCCAGGAAAAAGACGCTGATTTCCTCAACCGCCGCGCCTCCCGCCGCCGCCGCGTCATCGAAGAACCACCCTCTAACCCCATCGAACCCCTCTACACCATCAACGACGCCAAATCCGCCCTCACCCAGTTCCGCGACGTCGACATGCACGCCCGCACCGAAGTCCTCCCCGGCGTCTTCTCCACCACCCACGAGGCCGGCCACATGCTCGGCTCCACGTTCCTGGAAATCGAACTCGAAGGCAAAACACTCCTCTTCTCCGGCGACATCGGACGCAAAAGCCTCCCCATCATCCGCGACCCCGAACGCGCCTGCCTTGCCGACATCCTCATCATGGAAAGCACTTACGGCGACCGCCTCCATCAACCCATCCTCCACGCCAAAGACAAGCTCGCCAAAATCATCAACGCCACCGCCGCCCGCGGCGGCAAAATCATCGCCCCCGCTTTCGCCGTCGGCCGCACCCAGCAAATCGTCCTCATGATCCACGAACTGATCAAACAAGGCAAGATCAACGAAATCCCCGTATTCGTCGACAGTCCCCTCGCCGTCAACGTCACTGAAGCCTTCCGTGCTCACACCGAATGCTACGACATGGAAACCAACGCGTTCCTCGACTCCGGTGACGACCCCTTCGGCTTCCGCCGTCTCCGCTATATCCGCGACGTCGATGAGTCCAAAGCCCTCAACGATCTCCGCGTTCCCTGCATCATCATTTCCGCCTCCGGCATGGCCGAAGCGGGCCGCGTACTTCATCATCTCCGCAACAACGTCGCCGATCCCCGCAACACGGTCCTGATCACCGGTTTCCAGGCCGAAAATACCCTCGGACGCAAACTCCTCGACGGCCAAAAAGAAGTCAACATCTTCAACGAACCCATTCGCGTCCGCGCCGAAGTTTTCAAAATAAACGAACTCAGCGGCCACGCCGACCAACAGGAACTCCTCGCCTGGATGGAGCCCCTCGCCAGCACCGTCAAACACGTTTTCCTCGTCCACGGCGAGTACACCCAGCAGCAGGCCCTCGCTCTCGCCATCAAAGACAGATACAACCTCGAAGTCACCATCCCAGACCGCGGCGAATCGTTTAATTTATAACGTCCTGGTACCGGCCGCTACGAGTTTTGGCACCGTCGTTCTATTGGTAGGCCTCTATCCCCCGGTTAGCCTAATAGCACAGTGACGTCCCGCATGACCCAGACACTCTACCAATACTCCTACCTCCAAATCCTCGACTTCCTCACTACCGTTGCCTTCCTGATCAACGGCGTCGACGAAGGCAACCCCTTTGTAGCCTGGGCCATCAATGCGTTTCCCTCACCGCTTGCCGGCCTGGCCGCCGTCAAAATCATCGCCCTGGCCCTCGGTGTCTACTGTTGGCAAACCGCCAAAGGACAACTCCTCACCCGCATCAACGTCGGCTTCGCCGTCCTGGTCGCCTGGAACCTCATGGCCCTCATCCTCAAAACCGCCCGCTAAATCACTGCCCCGTAATCACCACATCCCGCGTTTCTTCTCCAGCCGCAGGCCCCAATAGTGCCGTCGCGCCAAATGGCGCCGACGACTCCCCGTCCATCGACGGAATGGACAACACGCTTCCCCCGCCGCGCCGGTCACTCGAAAACGAATCGCGTTTCGCAACTCCCCATTCCTCCGGCCCGACCGCGTCAACGCCAGCACCGGAATCGCCGCCGGCGCAACCCCCTCATTAGCTACAAATAACGCATCGGCTATAACTCCAACCGGCCCTTATAACTCATATCTCGCAATCTGAACTTCTGCCCCATCTCCATCGGCCCCGCCTTGGCCCCGAATTCTATGAACCCGTCACCGTCTGATACGTTCTCAAATCGAGGGAATCGCAGCGTCGCAATCAGATGACGCCCATGCTCCGGCACGCTCGCCGCCGTCGCCCGCCGCGCCTTCCGGCCATTCACCAAAAGCCTTGCCGAGTCCATCAGCTCCGCCTCAAACCGCTTCACCCCTTGCGGTATCATCCCGGCCGGAAACCCAGCCATTTCAAACACATACTCCGCCTCATTCCCCCGCAACAGTTCCGAAGCTCTGGCGGACTGCAGTCCGCTCCGGCCAAACTGATGCAGCGCCATCGCCTGCCGCACCGGCAGCGCGCTCGCCCATCGCATGATCAGGTAGATTTCCGTCTGTACCGGCGGAGCGTTGCCATCGTCTATCCGCGGCGTCCGGCTCCCGGTGCCAGGTTTCGAAGCCGATCCCGGCCAACCTTTCGGCAATCCCAGCGGCTCTCCAATCTGCGCAAATCGCTGCCGCGCCGACGCCGAAAACCGGAATGGCAGCGTCACCGCCCGCGCCCATGGCGAATCGGTCAACAGCTTGTCCACATGCTCATCGGACCAGTCGGGGAAGGAAGCCCGCTCCCAATTCCGCGCCGCCAGCGGAGCCAGCACGCCCCCGGTGAAAAAAGTTCTGCGTGTCATTCCCACGCCATTCCGACGCGCCCCCGCCACGCGCCGTTCCCTCCCCGGCGGATTCCTAACACTTCTTTACAACCACCGCCGCTACGGCAACTTCACGCGACCGGCAACGGCTGGCCCCAATCGCAAAAAGTGCTTGACGTTCCAAGTGTAGATGCTTTCGGCGTCCGCCTTGACCGCGCATTGCCCGATGATCGCATCGTAGATCGCGCCGCTGCTAAGGCCTAGCGCCGCCGCTTCCTCGACTAACTGAAAATACTCATCCTCAGTTAGTGCGATCAGGGTCACGCGCGCGCGGATACTCTGCAAGTAAAGAACCGCTTCGTCTCCACTTACACGTTTCTTACCCGGCATCGCCGTTAGGCCAACGTACACTTCAGCCAGACTGTGCGCGGCGCAGCCGATTTCCTTTGCGCCGTATCGCAGGATTAGATCGAAGCTTCGCTCGTGATGTTCGTGGTCGGGGTAAAACGCCGCGATCAGCACTGACGTATCAACGAAGGCCTTCAACGGCTATCCCCGCGATTGTCCCTGTCTCGCTGCTCCCTTATTCCGCCTAGCACCGCGTCAGTCTCCGCTGCCGTAATGCGATCTGTCCCGCCAAATACCCAAATTCCGTGCTTTTTCTTCAACCTCGCTGCCACGCGTACCGGCCGCAAAGTCAAGCAATCCCCTTCCGCCGACAGTTCCAGTTCGTCGCCGGCATCCAAATGCAGCTCATCACGCAACGATTTGGGAATTACCACCCGGCCAGCCTTATCTAACGTCAAAGTGGCGGGCATAACTGGATTGCCCCATTGGGTTTGATCCAATGTCAAATGGCATTTCTCTGACGCAACCTTATCCGTCAATCCGAACCGGCACCCCGACACCAGCCCCTCCATCACCACGCCGCTAAACACCGGCCGCCCCACTGCGGCCCCGCCGCGCAAATCGGCAACCAATCCCGCGTCGAATCCCATTCATCGGCGGATCCCGTCGTCCAGTCCATAAATAAACAAGGGCCGCCGCCGTGGGGAATGAAATAGACCGTTGCCATGCCGAGC
>CAMDKT010000132.1 GCA_945900935.1 Candidatus Sulfopaludibacter sp. SbA3
TCCGGATCGTCCCGGCGTCGATCATGTGGCTGGTGAAGTAGCGGAAGCTCTTCACGCTGTTTTCCTCGTGTTGAAACACCGGCAGGTGTCCGTGGAAGTACACCACTTTGCCGTCCTTGCATTGCACGGCTATGTTGTTGTTGATCTCTGTGGCTCCCGCCGGAAAGATCGGTAGTTGCAGTTGCGGCATACGGATTTGTCCAGTGTGGCGCGCGCTCTCACCCCTTCGCAACTCCCGCCTTTCGGCTCAAATGCCTTTCCACTTTCCAGCCGGAAAACCCGGCGAGATCAGGAGGTCTGAGAGTCGGCTCATCCTTTGCGGAGAGCCGGCTTGTTTGTAGCGACACCGTCGAGGTGCCCGCCGTGCCATTTAAGGAACTTCGCGCCAAAGGACACCGGCGTCACCTCGGCCGCCATGCGCGAACGCGTCCTACGCGCCCGCGAAAGCCAGCGTGCGCACGGTTTCGTTAACTCGGTGATCCCGCCCTCGTCCGGCTCCTCAAAGCCGCCTGCACCATCGCCGATCTGGACAGTTCCCCGCGAGTCCAGTCAAAACACCTTGCCGAGGCGATTCAGTATCGGAGTTTGGACCGGAGTTACTGGGGCTGATCTACTTCAAGTGATCGGCGTTGGAGGTTCTGCATTCGTTCGAGGAAGCGGAGCGGAAGGACCGTGAGGAAATGTGGGCCATGTCGCCCGATGAGCGCATGGCACTCATCGAAGAACTGCGGAGGGGTTGGTATGGTGGCACCGAAACTGCCTGGAATTCTCGAAGTGTCTCGGCGCGCATGACGTACGGCGCGAGCGCCTCCGCGCCGTCAGACGCCCGCCCAATGAGGAACCCGAGTTTCGCCGGACACGAATCCTAAAAATTCACGATAGAAGCAAACGACCCCGCGTCCAAACTCGCCCCGCCCACCAGCGCCCCGTCAATCTCCGGCTGCGCCATTAGACCCTTCACATTATCCGGCTTCACGCTGCCGCCATAAAGAATCCGCACCGCCGCCCCGGCCTCCGCTCCATACGAAGCAATCACCAAAGCTCGCAACGCACGGTGCGCATCCGCCGCCATATCCGGCGTCGCCGTCTTCCCCGTCCCAATCGCCCAAACAGGCTCATACGCAATCACAATTGCGGCGAATGACGCGGCATCCAACGGCGCAATCCCGCCCGCAAACTGCTCCGCCAACACCGCCTCCGTCCGTCCCGCTTCCCGTTCTTCCAACCGCTCCCCAACGCACACAATCGGCCGCAGTCCGCAAGCCAGCGCCGCCTTCGTCCGCTCCAATACCGTCGCGTCGGTCTCTCCGAAAAACTGCCGCCGCTCGCTGTGGCCGATGATCACCCACTCGGCCCCCGAAGCCTTAATCATCGGTCCCGAAATCTCTCCCGTAAACGCGCCTTCATTCTTCCAATACAAGTTCTGCGCGCCCACTCCCACGCGCGTCCCCCGCGCCGCCCACACCGCCTCGTGTATGTTCACAAACGGTGGGCAGATCGCCACTTCGCAGTGCTTCGATTCCGCCACCAGCGGCAGAAAAGCGTCAAAAAATGCCTTCGTCTCCGCCGGTGTCTTGTACATCTTCCAATTGCCGGCCATTAGCGGTGTTCTCATAATTCCCTTAAAAAACTCGTTCCCTTAGTAATCACGGTGCCGAAGTTTTCAGCCACCGTTTGTCCGATATCGCTCAACGTGGCGCGCGTACCCAAATTTACCCCGCCCTTGCCCGAAGGCGAATACGCCAACAACGGCGTGTATTCCCTGCTGTGATCCGTCGATGCAGTCGTCGGATCGCACCCATGATCGGCGCAAAAAATAACCAGATCGTCGGGCCTCATCGCAGCCAGCAACGATGGCACCCAAGCATCCGCTTCTTCCAACGCCCGCGCATACCCTTCCACATCGTTCCGATGCCCGTACAGCATATCGAAATCCACCAGATTGACGAAAATAAGCCCTGCGGGTGTTACATCCATCGCCTCCAGCGTCACTTGCATCCCCTCGGCATTCGTCTTCGTCCTGTCGTAAACCGACACGCCACGCCCTAAAAACACATCGAATATTTTCCCCACGCTATGCACAGCCACCTTGCGCGAAGCTAACTGGTCCAGCAGCATTCCCGCCGGCGGCGGCACCGCATAATCATGCCGGTTCGATGTCCGCGTGAACGCCCCCGGCTCTCCCGTAAACGGCCGCGCGATCACTCGCCCCACTTCATACGGACCCCGTAAAATCTCCCGCGCCGTTTCGCAAATCTTGTAAAGCTCCCACAGCGGAATCACGTCCTCATGCGCCGCAATCTGAAACACGCTGTCGGCTGACGTATAAACAATCGGCGACCCCGTCCGCACATGCTCCTCGCCCAGTTCTTCAATAATCTCCGTCCCCGACGCTGCTTTATTCCCAATCGTCGACCGCCCGATCCGGTCTTCAAAAACCGACAAAACCTCGCGCGGAAACCCATTCGGAAACAACGGAAACGGCTTCTCCAAGTGAATCCCAACCATCTCCCAATGCCCCGTCGTCGTATCCTTCCCCGGTGACGCCAACGCACATTTCCCAAACGCCCCCATCGGCGCAGCCTCCGCTGGCAGCCCCGTCAACGGGCGAATATTCGCCAATCCCAGCCGCGAAAAATTAGGCAGCCGCAACGCTCGCGCCCGGGCAATATTCCCCAGCGTGTCACTCCCCGCGTCCCCATACGCCGCCGCGTCCGGCATCTCCCCAATCCCCACGCTGTCCAAAACAATCCAGATGATGCGCTTAAACATACTACTCGGCCAGTATCCGCCGCACCCGCTCCGTCAACATCTCCACAAACTTCTCCGGCAGGAACCCGTTCATCCGGCTCGCAATCTCCCCGCGCTTATTCAAAATCACCGTCGTCGGAATCGATGATATATTCAACAATCGCGACAGCCCGCCCTCGAAATACACATTCTTCGACCAATGATTCGCCTCCAAAAACGGCGCCACCAAATTCTTATCCTCGTCCGTGTTCAAGTACACAAACTCCACATCGTCGCGCCCCGCAAACCGCTCTTTCACTTTGTCATAAAGCGGATGCTGCACCCGGCAAGGCCCGCACCACGTCGCCCAAAAATCCAGGACAACCACTTTCCCCCGCAACGCCGACAAAGCCAACTTCTCCCCGCCCACTCCCATCACCACGAACTCCGCCGGCTTCCCCTTCAAGGCGTTCTGATCGTACTCGCGCAGCCGCGCAATCTTCTCCTCATTCCACTTATTAAAGCGATCATGCGCCGCCAACAGCCGCTCCCCCGCGCCCGTCGGGAACGCCGCCCGCATCGCGGAAAGATCCTCCGGCCGTTTCGCATCCCCGGAAACAAACGCATCCGCCCACGCCGCCGCAGCCGCCTCCATTTTCCCCATTCCCATTCGAGCTTGTGCCAGCGCCCGGGCGCTCTCGTCAAACGGATACGCCGCATACGACTTCGCGGCCAACCCTTCCGCCTCCGCGAATTTGCCTAACACAATCTGCGCCCGCGCCTGCGCCTGCAGCGCCCGGCTCAATCCCTGATCCAAATCCATCCGCGTCTGCCACCGAATCTTCTCCGTCGCATCCCGAGGCTCCAGGCTCCGCAAAACCTGCTCCCATTTCCTGCCGTAAACCAGCCCGTTCTCCGCTGACGCCTTGTCCCCAACACGCGCCAACCCCCGCGTCACCGCCTCCAGCGTCTGCAAGTCCTCGCTCTCCCGTGCCAACACCAGCGCGCCCCACTTGATAATCCGCCCATCGTCGCCCGTCTCCTTCGCCGCCTTCACCAGCGCCCGCTCCAACTCCCAGCGCGACTTCGTCTCCGGATACTTCTTCAAATGATTTTCCAGCGCAAATATAAATTCGTGGGTCGAATTTCCCGCCTCCGCCAGCGAGCTACTCAATTCCTGCTGTTCCTGCGGCGGTATCTGCGCCTGCCCAAACACCAGCGAAGCCCCCAGCGCTAACAGAATGAACCTCACTTCGCCCCCTCCGCCACCGGATTCCGAAACGTCTCGGCCAGCCGCAACGCCCTCTCCCGCGCCATATTCAAATAACTCTCATTCTTCGTCACCCGGTCCAGCCACTTCAAAAACTGGTCCACTGCCACCAGCCGTTTCCGCTCATACGCGGCCTGTATCTGCAAAATAACCCGGTTTACACCCAACTTATCGAACCGCGCCGATCGCTCCAACTCCAGCAAATACCGCTCCGATTCGCTTATCTTCTCAAACCAGTCCGTCAACGCCTGCGCGTCCGGATCCGAAGAATAATTGAACTTCTGTTCCTGCGCCTTCCCCTCGCCCTCATAACGCAACGCCTTATCGCCCATCTTCGCCACCGGCAAGCCCGATTCCAGCGTCCGCGTAAACCACCCCAGCTTTTCCGCCAACCCGTACATCGCCGCCGTCTCCGTCTCCGTTAACTGAAACGTCAACGGCTGCGGATCGTCCGGCGCCTCCGTATAAACCGCATGCCCGTTCTTCTCCACCACAATCTTCACCCAAGCCGGCGTGCTCCCCGGAAACACTTTCGTGAAGATCAATTTTCCGTCCTGCCCACAGGCACACAACGAAACCGCCAACAGGAATCGAATCATCGCAACGCTCCCACTCGCGCCTCGAACCCCGCCCGCGTCGCATGACAAATCGCCACCGCCACCGCGTCCGAAGCATCCTGCGATTGAATGACTGCCGGCAACCGCAGAATCGTTTGCACCATCAACTGCACCTGTTCCTTCTCCGCGCGCCCGTACCCCACAACACTCATCTTCACTTCCATCGGCGAATATTCGCCCAACGCCAAATGCGCCTCCGCAATCGCCAACAACGCCACGCCCCGCACATGCGCCAGCTTGATCGCCGTCTGCGTGTTCACCGCGTGAAACACGCCCTCCACCGCCGCCGCTTCCGGCTGATGCATCGCAATCGCTGTCCGCAATCCCGTCGCGATCGCCAGCAATCGCTCATGCAGCGGCTTCTTCGGCGACGTCACAATCACATCGGCGGCGATCAGCCGGTGCGTCCGTCCGTCACTTTCGATGACTCCGTAACCCGTCCGCTCCGACCCGCAATCGATGCCAAGAACGCGCATACCGTTGTGACGTTATCCGTCAGCCTCGGTGTCATCGTTGATTTCAAAATTGCCGTAAACATTCTGCACGTCGTCGTAGTCGTCGATGGCTTCAAATAGCTTCATCATCGCCGAGGCGTCCTTGCCCTCAAGGTTCACGATCGTCTTCGGCACCAGCGCCGACTGATCAGACTCGACAACCGCGATCTTCGCCGCCGCCAACGCGTCCAGCACCGCCTGATGCGCCCCAGGATCCGACAGCACTTGCCAACTGTCCCCGTTGTTCCGTATATCGTCCGCGCCCGCTTCCAGCGCGATATTCATCAACTGATCTTCGGTCACGCCCTCGGCGTCCACCACGATGCTCGACTTCATCTCGAACATCCAGCCCACCGCGCCCTGCTCGGCCATATTTCCGCCGTTTTTTCCAAACAAATGGCGTATATCGCTCACCGACCGGTTCTTGTTGTCGGTGGCCACTTTCACCATTACAGCCGCCCCGCCAGGCCCGTACCCTTCGTAGGTGTACTCTTCAATCGTCAAGCCCTCAAGCTCGCCGGTTCCGCGCTTGATCGCGCGCGTGATATTGTCCTGCGGCATCGACAGCCCCTTGGCCGCCGTTACCGCCGTTCGCAACCGCGCATTCGAAGCCGGATCCCCGCCCCCGCGCGCCGCGATGACAATTTCCTTAATCAGCCGGGTGAATATCTTCCCGCGCTTGGCGTCCAGTGCCGCCTTCTTGTGTTTGATTGTGTGCCATTTTGAGTGTCCAGACATGGTTTAAGCCAGTTATCCTAACCTAATAGCGTAACACCCGCATGATCGAAGAACCACAAGATCGGGATCTCGGTCTCAGCGGCCGCCTGGCCCAGTCCCTCCAAAAACGCATCATGCGCCCCGACGGCTCGTCATCGACCTCGCCAAAATCAGCGGCTACTCCCCAGCGCCGCTGCCAACCGCTCCAGATTCCGCGAAAACGTTGACGTCTGAATCACCTTCTGCCGCGGCGGCTGCTCCCCGTTAAACAGCTCGATCCGGTCATTCTCCTTAATCGCTGTCGCCTGCCCGTTAATCGTCAAAACCATATTCCGCGCCGCGAAAACCGATACCACTTTGTCCGCTTTCCCAATCACGCCATTCTCCAGCCACGCCCCCCGCGCGTCCATCCCTGCAATGATCGATGCCGCGTCCCCTCGCCCCGCCCTCGCCTCGCCGGCCCACGGCGACAACCCATGCAATCGATCCGGCCTCGCCGTCCGCGCGCTCCGCAATGCCTCATACTCCTTACGAATCCCCGGCAGCCGCTCCGCCCCCGTCACCACGGCATAATGCGTGATCACGCTCGAACCGTCATAACTGACTTCATACCCGTCAATCCGCGCCGACCCCAGCCCCTTCGCCTGAATCTGCGTACCCTTGGTAATGTACAACGGTCGGTTCGTCTTCAACTCCAAAAACCGCGCGATCCTCGTCCCCCCCGGAAACACCGATTTCTCCAAATACGCCAGCGCCGGCCCAATCGCGTCCAAGTATTTTTTCTCCCCCGTCTCCCGGTAAAGAACCATCAAAATCTGCATAATCCCCTGCGACTCTCCGCCCGTCACCGATGGCGGTTCAAACAGCCGCGCCCACGCCGGATGCATGTCCACGTCGTACTGCTGCGCCCACGCCGGCTGCGGCTCCGGCATCTGCGCCAACAAAATAAACGAGCCCCCGCGCTCCGCCGCCGCCTTGTACTTCGCCTCTCCATAAACCCTCGACGATTCCAAAAACAAATCGATCATGTCCGCAATCGAATTGTCGTTAAACGTGTAGTGGTGGTTGTAGGCCGCCCCCGGCCACTTCTTCGCCCAGCTCTCCGGATAGCTCGCCTTCTTAACGGGAAACTTCGATGCCTCCGGCGGCTCCGCAAACCGCTGCGGCCACGCCCCATTTGGATACTGCACCGCCATCAGCTTGTCCAACGCAAACAAAACCGCCCCATGAATCGCGGCATCCTGGAACGCCAACTCTTTATCCACACGCATCAGCAGCCGCGCCATCGCCTGCGTCACGTTATCGTCCAAAGTCGTCGGCGGCGTCTTCTTCGCATTCGAACCGCAATTCCCATCCGCCCGATAAGGAAACTGCGCCCGCTTCGCCGCGTCGAACTCGATGATGTAATCCCATCCGCCGCTGCACAACTGCCCCGCCACTCCAGCCCGCGCCGCCTTCGCCGCAGCGTCTAAATAGTATCGGTCCCCCGTAGCCCACCAGGCTTCCAAAAAAGCCATCCCCGCCAGCGGCGTCCCCTCCCGCTGCGTCTCCACTTGCGTCGCGCCTTCCCCATGTTCGGACCGCCCGTAGCTCAAGTCATCGGTGTAAGTGAAGTGGTACCCGCCCTGGAGCGATACCTTGTCAACATAGAAAGCCGCGGCCTTCTTCATCGCCGCCAACACTTCATCCCGCGTCTGTCCCATCAACGCCAGCGAACCGGCCAACACCATAATCACGAGTGCGCGCATGTCCGGATTGTACAGCCTTCAATGACTCGGTGCGCGGATTGCGCCAAGCGCTCGCTGAACTCCCTCCGGATCGCGAGCGATTACGGTCAGATACGTGCGAGCCGTCTGGTCGGGTTCACAGCGCCTCTGCTCCCAATCCCGCAACGTGCCGAGCGGGATGTGAAATCGACTGGCAAATTCTTCCTGCGAAAGGCCCAAAGCTCGGCGAAGCGTCTTCGACCGCGGCACTCGCCGAGCAGACGCCCATTCCTCCTTCGTCATCGGACGGGCATCCGGATCGGACGCCGCCGCCGCCGACACTTCGGCTTCCGTCATCGGTCGCCTCGGAATTTCGGGGAAACATCGTTCGCTGCCATCTTCTAGGATTTGTACAACTTTGCCGTCAGACCGAATTCTCGCGATAGTAGTCGTTTTGCTCATGTTTTTCCGCCTTTCGGGCCGAAATGATTCGAACTCGGCCGGAGCGCTCGGAGTAGGTCACGTGAATAATGATTCCCCGGCACATCGCCAAAATGTTCATTCGTTCTTCCCCGTAGTTTCGTCGATCATCAACGCGCTCAACGGCGAACGCATCTCGGAATGCCAAAACTGCTTCATTGAATGCAATCCCATGCTTAGCGAAATTCGCCGCTGCCTTCTCGTCATCCCATTCAAACTGTTCGTCAATCACAAAGGTACTGCCTGCCCGTAGTCCTTGTCAAGAATAAACGGCTAACCCGCCATGGAGCGAAACCTTGTCCACATAGAAAGCCGCGGCCTTCTTCATCGCCGCCAACACTTCATCCCGCGTCTGCCCCATCAACGCCAGCGAACCGGCCAACGTCCGGATTGTACAGCCTTCAATGACTCGGTGCGCGGACTACGCCCAGAGCGGGTGCAGATCCGAATCGCGGCTCAGTAACTCTTCCGGAATCAGCGCAACCGTTTCCGAGCCTCTCGCCGTCAGGGAGTGGTTTCGGCCAGAATCCCCCAAATATAGTCATTTCTACGGGTTGGGCGTTATACGGTCAAGTGTCATGACTCGGATAGCTCTACCCTTTGCGACTGATCGTTATCTGTCCTGCGACTCGATGACAGATTGCGCTAGCCATTTGCTGCAACTGGCGCAGTTCATCGTGACTGAAGTGCACGTGGGGTGTCCCGAGACTGCTCTGACCGCCAGGCGAGCCGTGTCGTCTGATGCATCCGCTCAGAACCTCAAAACATCGCCAGGCAAGAGCGGGAGCCGTAAGGCATTCAGGTCGGCCGCGTCGAATGCCACCGGGACCATCCGGCCGCGAAATGTCCGCGAAAGGTACACTGGCCTCTTGCTGCCGATGACACCGGCGACAGTGCTCCCCCATAGCACCGCCATGAGTCTGCCATTCGCCACAATTTCGAATGTGAGCGACGCGGCGGCTCCTTCTGGGATTGCCGCGCAATGCGTGCCAGTTTTCACAGCATGGGCGCAGCCGTCTCCGCGAACCAGGCCCTCGTAATGCGTCGCGATCATCGACCGTGAGGCGCCGCTAATCAGAACGGCGTGTGCGGATCCTGCCTTTGTGTCCAGCACGACCTGAAAGAGCAATCGGTGATATCGAGCGGCGAGTTGAGATGCGGATATCGCAAAGGTGACCGGCGGCTGTGCAGTGGGTCTGGCCGGCAGCGGCGAATATTCGATTTGGCGAAGGGCGCCGGACGGCTCACACCGAAATCGAACCGACTCCAAGCCGATATAATCCTGGATTCTGCGGCTTTCTACAGGCTCGAAATAAGCGCGATCAACCTTCAACGTCATGCCCTGTCCCAAGTCAACCCATCCACCATACGCATCGCTAAAGTTCGCAGTCGTGTCGGGAAAAGAGCGGGTCTGGCGGTCTGGCGACTCAAGCAGATAATGAGGAGCGGAAGGCAGCACTACGTACCGCGCCCGCCTTGCGTGGCACCCTGCGACTATTACGAATGCCACTGAGACCGCGGCGTATTTTCGTTTCTTCATGAACCTCACCGCCTAATCCAACCGCAGCGCAATCATCGGGTCGATCCGCGTTGCTCGCGCTGCTGGAAGCAAGCACGCCGCAGTGGCCGCCGCCGCCAAAACAATTGGCACTGTGAGGAATGTCACCATGTCCAGCGGCTCTACGCCGTAGACCAAGCTGGCCATCGACTTGGCGAGTCCAATTGCGCCCAACGAACCCGCTGCTATCCCGGCTAACGCCGGGGACAATCCACAACGAAGGACGGTACCCGCGATTTGCCATCCGCTCGCGCCCAGTGCCCTGCGGATGCCGATCTCGTGCGTCCGCTGCGTCACGGAGTAGGCCACCACGCCGTAAATCCCAATCGCCGCCATCGCTATCGAAACTGACGCGAATCCGAGCATCAATAGCAAGTTCAGCCGCCTCGGAGCGATCGAATCGGACAGAGACGCTTCCAACGTCTCGACGCCATGGATTGCCTGCATCGGCGCGATCTCCGCGAGGCGCTTCCGCGCGGACGAAGCCACCAAAGCCGGATCACCCTCCACGCGAACTGCGATAAAGAGCGTAGGCCGCCCGCCAATGTTTTGCGCATAGCCGCGAAAAAGCTCAGGCACAACATCCTGGTCCATGCGCGAGTACTTCAGATCCGCGGCTACTCCGACGACGCGTACCGGCCGGCCTAGTTGCTTCATCGGTTGGCCGATCGGATCCCCGGTACCGAAGGCTCGTCGAGCCAGGGATTCGTTAATGACCGCCGCGTCTGCCGCGTCTCTGGCCTCAATCCACCGGCCGCGTACGAGCCGCATGCCGATCGCGGCGAAGTACTCCGGGGTGACCAAGCTCTCGTCGAACCGGTCTACGATGTGCGGGACCGTGCTATTTGCGCTTTGCAGCAGATATGTCTGCCGTTCGGCGAGCCCAGCTTTCACTACGCCAGGGATCGACCGCAGCGAGGCCTCCACCTCGCCGATCATGGCGGCAGCTCGCGCTTTTTCTTTGTACTCCGCTCCGGCGAGCGACAATCGCATCACGAGCACCTGACGTGGCTCGAACCCTTGCACGGCCGCGTTCATCACCCCGTAGCTACGGATCATCAGGCCAGCGCCAACAGCAAGCACAACCGCGATGGCAAACTCCGCGCTGACCAGTCCCATCCGCACGCTCTTGCTACCCGGGCTCTCGGTTGCGCCGTGACTGCGCAACGCGCCGTGTGAACCAGCGTTCCCAAGACCAACAGCGGGCCAAAAGGAGAACAGCAGCGCGCTCAATAGAGTCAGGACCGTGGTGAAGAGCAGGACGCGGCCGTCCAATTCCGCTTCCGCGAGTCGAGGCAGAACCAAGGCACCCCACTGATGCATCGCCCAGAGGAGAAACCATGCCACAAGGACCCCGCCCGCACCGCCTGCTAGAGCCAGCAAGAGACCTTCGCTTAGATACTGGCGCATTAGCCGGCCCCGGCCAGCGCCGATCGCTATTCGAATCGATACTTCCCTTTTTCGCGCCAGTCCACGAGCCAATAGAAGTCCCGCGATGTTCGAGCACGCGATGAGCAGTACCAGCAGCCCGGCGATCTGCAACACGGTCAGAGCAGCGGCCGCACTGCTGGCCAGATTCTCTCGCAAGGGCTGGACTTTCATTAGGCTGACACCCGCAAACCAGCGATCTGGGAATTCCTGTATCAGTGACGATTGCAGCGCCTTGACCTCGGTGAGCGCCATCTCCGCCGT
>CAMDKT010000133.1 GCA_945900935.1 Candidatus Sulfopaludibacter sp. SbA3
CACCGGCTGCGAAACGCGCCTTGGAGATATTGTTCTGCGCCGCGGCTCCCGCTTGCGCTTTCCGCACATCGCCATGCTGGCCACAGTGGGCGCGGCAACGGTGGATGTCTACCGCCGGCCGCGCGTGGCGATTTTGGCGACTGGCGACGAAATCGTCCCGGTGGAAACAGTCCCCCAAACGTTCGAAGTTCGCAATTCCAATTCCTGGGCGCTGGCGGCGCAAGTGGCGGCGGCGGGCGGGGTCCCGGTGATTTTGCCGGTCGCAGCCGATAGCCTGGAGGCGACAATTGCCGGGATTGAACAGGGACTGGAAGCCGATATGCTGTTGCTTTCCGGCGGCGTCTCCGCAGGCGAGTATGACTTCGTGGAAGCAGCGCTGGCCCGATGCGGTGCCGAGTTCTTCTTCACACGTGTGAAGATCCGGCCCGGAGCGCCGTTAGTGTTCGGCCGCGCGCGCAACCGCTATTTCTTCGGGTTACCTGGCAATCCGCTGTCCACGGCGGTTACTTTTGAAGTACTCGCTCGCGCGGCCATGGAATTGCTCGGAGGAGTAGCGGAGCCGATGTTGCCAATCGTTGAAGCCCGCATCACCCGGACACTGCGCGAGAAAGGCGGTTTGACGCGATTCCTGCCGGCCTTTCTCGACAACGGCGGCGGTCGCGTCACGCCCATCGACTGGAAAGGCTCCTCCGACGTGCCGGCGCTGGCGCGGTCGAACGCGTTCATTATCGCCGCGCCGGACCGGGAGTTATATGAAGAAGGGGAAGCCGTTTCGGTACTTCTGCAATGAAAGGCAAACTAAGCCATTACGACGAAAAAGGCGAAGCGCGCATGGTGGATGTGTCGGCAAAGACGGCTACCCATCGCTCGGCCATTGCCCATGCCTTTGTCAGGATTCGCCCCTCTGTTCTGGCCAAGCTGCCCGAAAATCCAAAAGGAGATCCGCTCGCGGTGGCTCGAATCGCCGGCATCATGGCCGCCAAACGCACCGCCGAGTGGATCCCAATGTGCCATCCGCTCCCGCTGAGCCATGTTAATGTTGAATTGCGCGTGGAGAAAAACGGCGTTCGGATCACTGCGTCAGCGTCGACCGTTGGCCCGACGGGAGTGGAAATGGAAGCGCTCACCGCCGCCAGCGCCGCCGCGTTGACCGTGTACGATATGACCAAGGCGCTCGATAAATCGATCGAAATTCAGGATATTTACTTGCTCGAAAAAACCGGCGGGAAGAGCGGCGATTATCGCCGCGCCGCCGTTTCGAAACCCCGCAACGTCCGCTGACATCCCAATACTATGAGCCTCACTCGCCGATTGTTTACCTCCGCCGCCCTTACGCTGCCGGCCTTCGCGCAAAAGCCGGCGGACAAGGCTCCGCCCGAGTCTGAAGAAGACCTGCCTCGATTCATTGCCTATTCCCGCCAGGTCATCGCGCCCACCACGGTGACCGACCGCGACGGGAAGTACGTGAACGGGTTGCAACCGCACGAATTCCGGCTGGTTGATCGCGGCAAAGTGCAGAAAATAACGGTGGAAAGCGCGACGCAGCCGCTCTCGCTGGTGGTGTGCGTGCAGTCGAACAACACCGTGGAATCCGTTTTGCCGAATATCAAGAAGATCGGGCCGTTGCTGGAAGGGACAATCCTGGGCGAGCACGGGCAGGCCGCCATCGTGGCGTTTGATCACCGCATCCGGGTGATGCAGGAATGGACGCGCGATGGCGACGCAATCGCGAAATCGTTGAATAAGATCAATGCAGGCTCGACCACCAGCGCCATGACCGACGCCGTTCTTCACGCCGCGCGGATGCTGAAGAACCGGCCAGCGAATCACCGGAAGGTAATTCTGTTGATCGCTGAAACGCGCGACAAAGGCAGCGAAGGCAAGACGCGTCAGGCCCTGCTCGATTTGCAGTTCGGTAATATTGTGCTGTTTTCTCTGAATATCAACCGGCTGGTGACCAGCCTGCTGACGAAACAGCCGCCGCCGCGGCCGCCGGCGATTCCGTCCAGCGCGCGGCATACCGTAGCGGGGGCGCTGAATACACCGGAGGCGATGAACGCCTACACGGGCCATTACAGCGGCAACGTCCTGCCATTGGTGGTGGAAGTGTTCCGCCAGGCAAAGAGCATCTTTATCGACAACCAGTTGGAAGCCTATACGAAAACCACTGGCGGCGTGGAACGTTCGTTCCTGACGTACAGGGATCTGGAACGCACCGTTATCGACATCGGCGAAGAATTACAGAGCCAGTATATGATCAGCTATTCGCCGTCAAACACCGACGAGGGCGGGTACCACGAGATCGGTGTGGAAGTACTGCGGAGCGGGTTGAAAGTGCGCACAAGGCCCGGGTATTGGATGGCGGCCGTTCCGAATCAGTGAGCGGGGGCGTGTTCGGCCGCGGCGGGCGGGGCAGCAGGAGCAGCGCCGTTCGCCGGAGCCTGTTTTTGTGCGGCCGGCTGAGCCTGTATGCGGAGTCCATAGGGCACCACTCTGTCGCGCGACTGGATGTCAATCAGCGGGAAAAGCAGGAAGATGCCGAGGAATATCAGCGAGCTGACGAAAATGATCGCGTTAATCGGCGGATCGTGCCGGAGATGCATGAAAAACATTGCCACGAGCGTTGCCTTAACAGTCGCGATCAATACTGCAATGATTAGGTTGAAAGGGCCGAAGTCCACGTAGGCGGCGCCAACAGTGACAGCGGTCAGGCACAGAAGCGCCCCCAGAATAATCAAGTAGATGCTCGAAGAAGAAGAGTGTGCGTGTTCGCTCATATTTGTCCTAGCTGACCAGATACAGAAGCGGGAATAGATAAATCCAGATCAAATCGACCAAGTGCCAGTACAGGCCGACCAGGTCCACCGGGGTGTAGTAGGCGCTGCTGAACTCACCGCTTTTTGCGCGGATCATGATCCAAATGATTAGCCCCATACCTACTAAGACGTGGAAACCGTGGAGGCCCGTCATGGCAAAGTAGAAACCAAAGAACATCGCCTGCTGCGGCGGGCCGCCGCCTTGGTAGGAGAACAATCGCCCGGGGAGCAGCCCGTCATGAAATTTGTGCGCGTACTCGAAGTACTTGACGACAAGGAAGCCTCCGGCGAATCCGAGGGTTAAGAATAGATTCCACAGCGTCTTGCTCTTGTTATTCGTGGAGGCCGAATGCACGGCCATCACCATTGTGTAGCTGGAAACCAACAGGAACACCGTGTTAACGGCGCCCATGATGCGGTCCAGATGGTGGTGACCCGCCACCCAGGCCTCTGGGTAGAGGCTCTGCATCAGGCCGTAGCCAACAAAGAGCCCGCCAAACATCAGGATTTCGGTGGCTAGCAGGAGCCACATGCCCAACTTCGACGTGCTGAACTGCTGTTCGGCGTTAACAAAATGATGCTGGCGGAATGCGGGCTCCGCGCTGTGCGCGGCGGCATGATCGGCTATGGGGGTTTCGGCGCTCATGCTTAGTGATGTCCCTTCACGGACGGCTCAAACGGCCTGTAGTAATCGTACGGTTCGGTCGTAATCACCGGAACTTCGTGGAAATTGTGGGTGATGGGAGGCGAGGGGATCTGCCATTCCAGCGTCCGGGCATGCCACGGATTGGCCGGCGCGTCCATCTTCTTCCGCAGGGAAGCGAAAAGGTAGCCGGCCATGATCAGGAAGCCCAGGCCTAAAATCCAGGAGCCCACGGTCGAAACTTGGTGCAAAAACGTGAATTCGGGAAGGTAGTTGTAATAGCGGCGCGGCATGCCGCGGCTGCCCATCAGGAACTGGGGCAAAAACGTCGTGTTAAAACCGATGAAAATAAGGATCGCCGAAACGCGCGCCGCGCTCTCGTTGTACATGCGGCCAAACATTTTCGGCCACCAATAGTGCAGGCCACCCAGGAACGCGATGACCGTCGAACCCATCATTACGTAGTGAAAATGGGCGACAACGAAGTAGGTGTCGTGTAGATGAATGTCCACCGACATGGCGCCCAGGAAGATACCGGTCAGTCCGCCAATGCCAAACAGAATCAGGAACATCAGGGCGTACAGCATCGGTGCCGCGAGCGAAATCGACCCCTTGTACATGGTCGTGATCCAGTTAAACACTTTGATCGCCGACGGGATGCCCACCAGGAATGTCAGGAACGAGAAGATCGCCCCGGCCAGTTGCGATTGGCCGCTGGTGAACATGTGGTGGCCCCAAACGACGAAGCTGACGATGGCAATCGCCACTGACGAGAACGCCGTTGCCTTGTAACCGAAGAACGTCTTCTGCGACATTGCGGGAACGATTTCAGAGATGATCGCCATTCCCGGCAGGATCATGATGTACACGGCGGGGTGCGAATAGAACCAGAAGAAATGCTGGAAAAGCACCGGATCCCCACCCAGTTTTGGATCGAATACGCCGACACCGAACGCCCGCTCCATGATTAGCAGCAGGAGCGTGATCGCCAGAACCGGGGTGGCGAGCACCTGAATGATCGCGGTCGAATAAATCCCCCAGATAAAGAGCGGCATTTTGAACCAGCCCATGCCCGGAGCGCGGAGCTTATGCACCGTTGCAATGAAGTTCAAACCAGTCAGAATTGACGAGAATCCGAGCACGAACGCCGCGAATGTCATCAGCGCCACCGAACCGTCGGTCGTCGTCGAATACGGGGTGTAGAAGGTCCAGCCTGTATCCACGCCGCCGGTGACCATCGCGGTCACCGCGATCAGCGCGCCGGTGATGTAGATCCAGAAACTCGCCAGATTCAGGCGGGGGAACGCCACGTCCTTGGCTCCCAGCATGATTGGCAAAACGAAGTTGCCCAAGGCCGCCGGAATGGACGGAATGATGAACAGGAACACCATGATGGCCCCATGGAGGGTGAAGGCTTTGTTGTACTGCTCCGCATCCATAATAGTGTGGCCCGGCGCGAACAACTCCAGCCGAACCAGCAGCGCGAAGACGCCGCCCAGAAAGAACATGAACAGAATCGACCAGAGATACATCACGCCCAATTTTTTGTGGTCAACCGTGGTCAGCCACGATAGCAATGACCCGTCGTGCAGATAGTCGACGTCGTGATGTTCGACGTGGGTCTGCGCTTTCGGTGTTGTAAGTGTATCAGCCATGTGCCCCCCTACTTCAATTCCTTGATATAGGCAATTACGCCCTTAATCTCGATTTCGCGCAGCAATCCCTGAAAGGTGGGCATGACGGGCTCGAAGCCGGCGACCACCTTCGCCTGCGGATTTAAAATCGATTCGCGAATGTAGTTCTCGTCGACAACAATGGTGCTGCCGTCCGTGAACTTCTCCGTGCGCCCAAAAAGGCCTTTGAAACTTGGGCCTTCGCCTTTTTTCCCGTCAACGGTATGGCAGGAGTTGCAGCCCTTCATTTCCCAAACCATTTTGCCCAAATCAGCGGGCTTCATCTTGTAGAGCTCTTCGTCGCCCTTTTCCAGCCATTCGGCGTATTTCTCCGGGGAGTCGACGAACAGGTCGGCCATCATGCCTGAATGGTCCTTGCCGCAATACTCGGCGCAAAAAACCTGGTGCTTGCCCGGGACCGTCGCGGTAAAGTTGATGTCCACGTAGCGGCCGGGGATAATGTCGGTTTTCGTGCGCAAGACGGGAATAAAGAAGGCGTGCAGCACATCTTCACTCGTCAGGATCAGCCGGATCGGCTTGTTCACCGGCACGTGTAGAGACCGGATCGACCGGGTGCCGTCGGGATACTCAAACGTCCAGCTCCACTTCTTACCCGTGACGTGAATTTCCAAGGAGTCATTCGGGGCAACGCTGGCCGCCGCGTAATCATTGAACCCCCAGAAAAACACACCGATCACCAGGATCAGGGGGATGATGCTCCAAGCCAGTTCGAGCGCCAGATTGTGCTGGAAGTTGATAGTCAGGACCCCTTCCTTTTTGCGCTTGTACTTCCACGCAAAAGCCACGGTGAGGTAACAAATTGAGACGAAAAAGGCCATCGTCAGCCAAAAGATGAACATGTACAAATTGTCAACTTTGGCCGCGTGCTCACTGGCCTGCATCGGCATCATCCAATCTCGAAACCAATTCATAGTGCCGTCCTTAAGAATACTGCTCCCGATCCCGCCGCCACAGCCTCATTAGCGTGACGCCAAGAATCAAAACCGTCATGGCCCCGCCGGCGCGCATGATGTTCCTCGCGGTCATCACATAGCTTCGCGCGTTGGGATCGTACTGGAAGCAGTACAACAACATCTGCTCCATTTTCGTGCCTTGCATCCGGCCTTGCGCGGCTTCGGTCAATCCGAGCCGCAAATCAAATGCCTTGTATTTAATTCCGTAGAGGTACCGCGCCACTTTGCCGTCGGGCGTCAACATGATTAACGCGGCCGAATGCGCGTACTGCTGGCGGGTCTTATCCCAGCGATACTTGTAGCCCACTTGGTTGGCAAGTTTCCGGGCGCTGTCATTGTTGTCCGAAAAAAAATGCCAGCCCGGCGCCGGGCGATCAAAACTCGCCAAATACGCCTGCTTCTTCGCGGCCGCCAATTCATGCGTTTCGCGCGGATCGAAGCTGATCGTGAGGATTTCGTACTCTTTCCCAGGCGTCCAACTTAGCTCCCGAATGCTCGATGTCACTCCGTTCAGAACCATCGAACAAAGCATGGGACAGGAGTAATAGACGAAATTGAGAATCACCGGGCGGCCTTGATTCAGGTAGGAACGCAACGGTACCGGACGTCCATTCTCGGCCACAAACTCTAACGAACCATCGACAACGGTTCCCAGTTTTTCATCCACGCCCACTTCCTCAAGTTCGCGTGGCGTTTTGTTGATCTGGGCCGAGGCTATCGTCCCGGCCGCCAACAACAAACTGAGAATGGTGCGTATCATGCGTGGTGCTTATTTCGCGGGTGCGTTGGGATCCGGAGCCACGGCGGGCGCGGCTGCCGGCTCTTCGACTTTTTTCACGGCGTAAGGAGCGGTGGGGTACTTGGGAGTTCCCGCTTTGGCTTCCGCCAGGACGAGCTCCATGGCCCGCGCGACAGGAACCCGAACGGTCCCCGCCACTTTATCGGCAATGCCGTAGCTGTTTAAAAGTTGATCCTCTTTAGCCCGCAAGTCAAGGAGATCCTGCGAGACCGGCGTTAACTGCGTCTCTTCAATGATGCGATCCCGGTAGGCGTTGAAGTAGTAGGTTACGCCCACGATCACCACCGCGAGGATCACAACGATTCCAACGATGTTCAGCAAGATCGGAATCGTCAACGGTTCCGATCGGTCATAGCCAAGTTCGGCGCTCACCGGTTTCGTATTCTTATCCGGATTAGACATTCTGGAACTCCAATCCTTTCTTGAACCGCGGATCGCCGACCGGCGCAATGACGACCTTCCGTAGACGCAGCCAGAACGCTAGAGCTAGCGTACTCATCACCGCCGCCAGAGCGACCAGGTCGACCCAGCTGGGCGCGACGCCGTTCTTCTGGAAATTCGGCATCACCAGCCAGTAAATGTCGATGTAGTGCATTGCGAGGATCCAGACCGTCGCAAACTTCAGCACATTGAGCGTACGCTTGCTTTGCCGCGCCAATAGCACCAGAAACGTGATTATGAAGTGGCCGAAGAGCAGGATCCCGCTGACCCCCTCCCATGTGCCGGTCCGCCTCATTTTGAAGAAAATCGTCTCTTCCGGCAGGTTGGCGTACCAGATCAGCATGTACTGAGAAAACGCGATATAGGCCCAGAAGATGGTCAACGCGAACATCCACTTGCCAAGGTCATGATAGTGCTCGATGGTGACGGAGTTCACCATGATCCCGTTTGCCCGGAAACGCAAAAAGATGAAGGTAAGCAGGGCGAAAAAGCCCCAGGCTCCGCCCGCCAGACAGTAGACGCCGAACATTGTGGAATACCAGTGCGGATTCAGCGACATCACCCAATCGACGCTCGCCAGCGATGCTGTCAGGAAGAAAACAAGCATCCCGGGCGCGCTCCAGCGTTCGTTCGACAGCGTTGGTTCGATCGCTTTCGTCGAATCCTGCGATTTTGAATTCGAATACAGGCGCCAGGCCCAGAAACTCCAGATCGCGAAGTAGGCGACGGCGCGGAGGTAGAACAGATTCGGGTTCAAGAAGGCTGCGTACACCGGAACCTTTAGTGGCAAGAATTCTTTGGCGACGAACTCCGGGTGCGACCACTCGTAGAGCGTGTGAACGCAGAGCCCGATTGGAATGAAAAGGATCGCCAATACCGGCAGGGACATCATGATGTTTTCCATGATCCGCCGCACCGGCACACTCCACGCCGAACCGGTAAGGTGCTGAATCATTACGAAGAGCGAGGCGCCGATCGCAATGGAAAAAGCAAAAAAGAAGGCGACCAAATAGGATTGCAGGAATTGATCATGGTTGGCTGCATAAGCCGCCAATGAGGCGCCCCAGGCAAGCAGAAAAAACGCGCCGATGACGTTTCTGCCCCGGTCCCAAATGGCGTCGGGAATGTAGTAGCTGTCCTGCTGCGCACTATGTTGATGAGTTTGGCTCATGTTGTTTATCGAACCCTCGCCCGCAAATTTTCCGGCACATCGTCGATCTTGCCGCCGTTGGCGCGCTGTAACACCCGGAGGTAGGCGATCACAGTCCAGCGGTCATAATCCGAGATCTGATTCCGATAGGCCGACATGATACGGCGGCCGTCGCTGATTATTGAGTACAATTCGCCATCGTTTCGATCGCGAATCTCCTGCTTGTGTAGATTCGCCGGCTGAAAGACCGCCCCCGCCCGCTTGCCGACGATCCCCCCGCCCGAGGCGGTCCGGTCATGGCACGGCGAGCAGTACACATTGAATTTTTTCTGTCCGTTTCGAAGGGTGATCTCGTTGATTTCCAACGGATTTTTGCCGACATATTGCCCGCCCGAGTGGCCGAAGTGATAGCCCTCGTCCGCAAAGTAGTTTTCGCGGGAAACGGTCCCAACCACCGGACGGCGGCTGGCGGAGCGGTCGGAAAAGAGCGGACTCTCCTGCTGCGGTTTGTATTTTTCCTGGATTTTCATGTCCGGGAGAATCCAGAGCGGCGGAGTATCTTTGCCGGCTCCGGGCCCACAGCCAGCCAATCCGGCGAATGCCGCGACGATCAGAAATGTAGTTGCCAGTCGCATTCGTTACGCCTCGATCAATTCCAGCTTGTCCGCGCCCTGCGCCGCGAGGAAATCCCGCGTCGCCGCCGCGTCAAACTCCCGGTCACTGGCTTCAATGATCAGAACGAACCGGTCGTCCGTTATTGCCTTGTGTCCGGAGTAGTTGAAGATAGGGTGATAAAGCCGCGGCAATCCATTCATGGCGATCATTCCGAAAACAGCCACAAACGCCGAGAACAGCACGGTCAATTCGAAAATAATCGGAATCGACGGCTCGAAGGAGAAGAACGGTTTGCCCGCAATCACCAGCGGATAGGCGACAGCGCCGGTCCACCATTGGAGCAGTATCGCAATCGTCATGCCGACGGCCCCACCGCACACCACAAAATAGCCTAGATTCGACTGTTTCGCGCCCATGGCGTCGTCGATGCCGTGGATCGGAAATGGAGTATAGGCCTCCATCTTCGAGTAGCCCGCTTTCCGCGCCGCCTTGATGGCGCCCATGAGGCGCTCGGGCGAATCGAAATCCGCCACTAATCCGTGAATCGAAGGTTTTTCAGCCATTAGTGCGCCGCTCCCACATGTTCTTTGCCCTCAGAGGCCGCAACGGCCTCATCCAGATAGTGCTTTTCATGCGCAGTCGCCGAAAGCATGCCCTTCACTTCGCTCATCGCGATAATCGGAAGGAAGCGGGTGAAGAAAACAAACAGCGTCAGAAACAGTCCGAACGTACCGAAGAACGTGCAGATGTCGACGAAGGTCGGCCGGAAGTAACCCCAGGCGCTTGGCAGGTAGTCGCGATGCAAACTGGTCGCGATAATCACGAACCGCTCAAACCACATGCCGATGTTCACGACGATCGAGATCACGAACATGAACGGCAAATTTCGGCGTAGCGACCGAAACCAGAAAAACTGCGGCGAAATGACATTGCAGGAAACCATCGTCCAGTAGGCCCAGGCGTACGGCCCCATGGCCCGATTCATGAACGCATACTTTTCGTACGGATTGCCGCTATACCAGGAGATAAACATTTCGGTCGCGTAGGCGTATCCGACGATCGTTCCCGTCGCCAGGATGACCTTGTTCATGTTATCCAGATGCGTGATCGTCACCAAGTGCTCTACCTTATAGATCCACCGGACAATCACCATTAGCGTGACGACCATTGCAAATCCGGAGAAGATGGCGCCTGCGACGAAATAAGGCGGGAAAATAGTCGTGTGCCAGCCGGGAACAATCGAAACCGCGAAGTCAAACGACACGATCGTGTGCACGGAAAGCACGAGCGGCGTCGAAAGGCCGGCCAAGATCATGTAGGCTTTTTCGTAATGCTTCCAGTGCGTCGCCGACCCTCGCCACCCCAAACTCGCAATGCCATAAGCAATCTGGCGGCCCGTGGTTGTCGCGCGGTCGCGAATCGTCGCCAAATCGGGGATCAGCCCGACGTACCAGAACAACGCCGAAACGGTTCCGTAAGTCGAAACCGCGAAAACGTCCCATAGCAGCGGACTCCGGAAGTTCTGCCACAAGTCCAAAAATTCGTTCGGAATCGGGAACAGCCAGTAGGCGCGCCAAGGACGCCCGACGTGGATGCCAGGATAGACTGCGGCGCACGCCACGGCGAAGAGCGTCATCGCTTCCGCGAACCGGTTGATCGACGTCCGCCATTTCTGCCGGAACAGGAAAAGGATGGCCGAAATCAGCGTACCGGCATGGCCGATGCCGATCCAGAACACGAAGTTCGTAATGTCCCAGCCCCAGCCGACCGGGCCATTGTTGCCCCAGACGCCGACGCCAGTCGCAACCAGATACGCGATCATCAGGCCCATCATGCCCGTGATGCTGCTCGTGATCGCCAGCGCGATGTACCAGTTGCGGTGCGTTGCAACTTCCGAAACGATGCTGACGGCCTCGGTCACGTCGTGATACGACGGCGTACGGCCTGTCGTCAGCGCCGGCGACAGCCGTTCTTTCATATCCACTGTTTGAGAAAGTTCCGCCATTACGCCAGCTCCGGATTGGGATTGCGCAGTTTCGCCAGATACGTCGTGCGCGGCTTCACATTGAGTTCATGGAGCAGCGAGTAATTCCGATGGTCTTTCTTTAGCTGCGCCACTTTAGATTCGGGGTCGTTGATGTTGCCGAAGG
>CAMDKT010000134.1 GCA_945900935.1 Candidatus Sulfopaludibacter sp. SbA3
CGCACATTTTCCAACCCCGCCGCGGCAACCAGCGCCCACCGCCATCGGCATCAGATTCGACCCGTCTCCGCAGCCAATCTCCAACCAAGCGGCGGCGGCTCCATACCTGGCAGCATCGCCGTAGTCGCCAAACGGAGAGGATGGCTCTGCTGGTAGCTGCGCGAAGGATATCTGACGCTATCGTAATCGGACGCCCCCCACTACCCCACTTCCTCATTCGCCCGTCGCAACAACCCCCGCATTTGCGCGATACAATACGCCACCCCCGCCCGCCGCATCCCCTTATCCCCAACAAACTCTGGAACATGGTCCGGCACAATCGACCCATTAAACCGAACCTGCCGCAGCGCTTTCATCACCGCGTACATGTCCATATATCCATCCTCCGGAAACGTCTCGTGGAATCGCGGCAGCGGCGACGACACATTCCGGTAATGCACATCCACAATCTTCCCGCGCCCGCCAAAATCCTTAATCATCCCAAACACATCTTTGCCCATCTGCGTCCCGCCCTCGCTCCACGTCCCCACGCAAAACGTCAGCCCCCAGTGCTTCGAACTCCCCGCAATCTTCTCCGCCCGCGCATAGCCGTCATAATGCGTCAGCACTTTCGCCACACCGTTCATCTTCGCCAGTGGCGGATCGTCCGGATGCAATGCCAGCCGCACGTTCGCCTTCTCCGCCACTGGCAACACGGCCTTCATGAAATACGTGTACGTCGCCCAGATCTCTTCCGCCGAATACTCCCGGTCAAACGCCTGCTTCTCCACTTTCTTCCGAAAATCATCCACCGAAAACTCCCGCGCCCGATACCCGCGCGGCGTGTCGATGATGGCCGTTGTATACGTGTTCGCCGGATGCCAATCGTAGTTCGAAACCGGTATCCCCAACCGCCCGCAGTCCCGCAAAAACTGGCAGTACGTCTCAATCACTTCATCCCGCTTGCCCTTCCCCAACTGCACGTCCAAATGCCGGTACGCATAATGAACACCCGAGAAGATCTTCATGTTGAAACGCGCCAGCCGCTCCACCGTGGACTTCATGAACTCATACGGCGCAGCGTCCCCAAACTCAATCCGGCACCACCGGATTCCCAACTGTTGCAGGAACTGCAAGTCCTCATCGGAGAGCGACCGGATCACCATTCGATGCGACAACTTGATGTTGGCCGGATCGTACTCGTCAATCCGCGTCTTGGAAAAACCCACTGCGCCGACGAGTGGAAGGGTTAAAAAATTGCGGCGTATCATGCGCCGTTACGTTATCACAACCCGGCCAGCCGCCGCCGCGCCAAATATTTCCCCACGCCAACCACCACCAGCGCCCCGACGATTTGCGCCCCGATTTCCACCGCCTGCGACGGATGCAGCGCACCATGCACCACCGGATCCGTGATGATCATCTCCGCCCCCACGCGGCCCAAAATTGCCGCGCCGATCCACACAATAATCGGGAAGCGGTCCATCATCCGCGATAGCAGCGTGCTCGTAAAAATCACAAACGGTATGCTCAACCCCAGCCCAAATAGCAGCAGCGCGAAATTCCCCTTCGACGTCGCCGCCACCGCCAAAACATTGTCCAACGACATCGTGATGTCAGCCACCAGAATGTACCAGACCGCCGACCAGAAATTGTGCGCGTGATGCCCCGTCGCCTCGTCCTCCGCCGCGTCGGTCAGCAGCTTGATCGCAATCCAAAAAATCAACGTCCCGCCTGCCAGCTTGATCCACGGAGTCTGCAACAGTTGCGCCGCGAAAAATGTCAGCCCGATCCGCAGCACCACCGCCACCGCCGCTCCGATTCCGATCCCCAGCTTCCGCTCTTTCGGCGTCAGCGTTTTCACCGCCATCGCGATGACAACGGCGTTGTCGCCCGCCAGCAACAGGTCAATCAATACGATCGTCAGGATGTCAATCAGAAGTTGAAGAGTGAGTTCAGGCATATCCAGGGCAGTAGGTTGAACATACCATCCTACCGCGCCGCTTCAAACATTCGGTAAACCGTCTCGCTCATCCCGCATCGCCGGTACGTCGCCTGCGCCGTCTCGTTATGCGCCTCCACGTACAATCGCAATCCGCACACCCCGCCCCGCTCCCGCGCCATCGCCTCCACCGAAGCATACAGCGCCTTAAACGCCCCCCGCCCACGCAGTTCCGGAACCGTATAAACACTCTGTATCCACCAGAAAACCCCATTCCGCCAATCGGACCACTCATACGTGATCATCATCTGCCCAGCCCGCTCCCCCTCCACTTCCGCAATTAAATAAAAGCCCCGTCCCGCATCCGCGAACACCGCCTCCACTCCCGCTCGCAGCCGCGCGCGGTCCAACTCCAGACTCTCCGTCTCCATCGCCATCCGCGCGTTCCCGTCCACCAGGAACTCCACATCGGTCAATTCTGCCGCTCGCACCGTCATAATCATCACCTCCAGTTACAATACACTCCAGCACAATGCTCGATCCCGGCGAAATTTCCTACGGCGACATCACCTTCCAAGACTCCCATCCCGGAATCATCGCCGCCCTGGCCTCACTCAAGGGCCTCGCCCCGCCGGCCGTCGAGAACTGCCGTGTCCTCGAACTCGGCTGCGGCACCGGCTTCAACCTGCTCGCGATGAGCCAACCATCCCCGGCGGCCGTTTCACAGGCATCGATTACAGCCCCGCCCATATCCATCGCGCCAACACCGTCGCCATCGCCATCGGAGCTCGAAATGTCCAATTTCACTGCCTCTCCATCGACGATTATCACGCGCCCGCAAACTCTTTCGATTACATCATCGCCCACGGCGTCTACTCCTGGGTCCCGCCCAAAACCCGCGACGCCATTCTCGCCATCATCCAGCAAACGCTCTCCCCCCGCGGCCTTGCCTACGTCAGCTACAACACCCATCCCGGCTGGCATTTGCGCAACCTCGTCCGCGACGGCCTTCGCTACTGCGGCAGCCCCGCCAAGCTCGATCAACTCACAGCATCGCTCATCAGGCCCGAGTCGTCATACGCCCGCGCTATCCGCGCCGAATGGGCCAAGGCCCGCGAGCAACCCGATTACTACCTCGCCCACGAATACCTTGTCCCAAACTGCGATCCCGTCTACTTCCACGAATTCCTCCGCCACGCGGAAAAACACCAACTCCAGTTCGCCGCCGAAGCCCGTTTCTTCGCCAACTCCTTCGCCCAAATCGAAACCATCCAAGGCCAACTTGGCCCCGATCCCCTCCAGCGCGAACAGCACCTCGATTGGCTCGTTGGCCGCTACTTCCGTCAGTCCCTGCTCTGCCATGCCGGCCTGGAACTCATCACCGATCCCGATCCACAAACCATTCTCGACTTAAACATTGCCCGAACCGCCGAAAACCCCGATGAGACAAAAGACGAGCTGTTCCAGATTGTGCTCAGTCAACTGGATAAAGCCGGCGTCATCCCCGCCCAAAACCTCGAACTCCCCGGAATGCCAGCCGTCTTCCTCGCCGCCGTTCTCTGGAGCGGCTGGCGCGACGGTCTCTGGGCAATCCGCGCCGACACGCCCGCCACGACCCCCAACGTCTCCGCCAACCCCATCCGCCTGCCCGCTGGCCCGTCTCCAGGCCTCCGCCGGCCCCAGTTGCACCAACCGGCACCACCGCTCCGTTGTCCTCTCCCCCGAGGAACAACAACTCCTCGTGACTCTCGACGGAACTCCCAACAACAATCCATTGTTGCCGCGCCTCGCCGCTCTCGCCTTCCTTATGCAGCGTGACTAGATAACCTTTACATCCGTGGCCCCATTGCGTTACCAGCACCATGTCGCCCAAAGAGTTCAGGTATGTGTTATCGGCGTTCATCAATGTTCATCGGCGGCCCGCCAGAACTGACCGCCGGAGACCATAAAAACTATGGCCGCCGATGAAAGCCGATAAACGCCGATTTCGGGGAACCCCCAACGACAAATGCAAAGTTGTAAATGTTCTTTTCTTATGCCTTCCTCACGCCCCCCGCCCCAGCCACCGGATCCGGGCATTGAACGACCGTCCCGTCCCGCCATAAAACCGCACGGATTGGCCAGGGATGATAAACGGGTTCATCGAGTCCGGATTGATTCGGTTACTCAAATTGTTCGCTCCGAATCGCCATGCCCACCGATTACCGCGATACACAAACCGCCGTTCCAAATGCAGATTCATTTCAAAAAACAGCGGGAACCGCTGCGCGTTTACCTTGCCAACAATCCGCCCGTCTTCATTCTGCGTGCTGTACGGGAACCCGCTCCGGCTATCCAAAAAACACGCCACCGCCCAATTCTTCCGAGGTAGGGGCAAATACGCCCATCCCATAAACCGATGCGGAGAATCCCACGGCATCGGCCCCGCATTGTCCAGGACAGTAATCGGGTCATCCTGGCTCACGTCAATCACCGAATTGGACAACGCTCGCGACCGCGTGTAACTGCCCATCCATTCATACTCCCGCCGGATGACATGCCGGACGCTCAAAGAAACGGAATCGAAGACGTCCACGCGTTCATTTCCCAACTGGTAGGTCGAATCAAGTCCTTCCGTTCCGTTCAAATCTCGATAAGTAAACGCCCGTCCCCCGCGACGACGCAGATAGTCCGTCCTCACCGTCATACCGTTGGGCAAAGCGTGCGCCGCGCCCATCGTCCAATTTCGCGAACGCGGCCGGTCCAATCGACCGTCGCCGATCAGGAACCGCATCAACGACGGCCCATTGCTGAGTCTGCCGTCCGGCGAATAAAAACTGGTCACCATCATTTGATCGTCGGGCCGCGTGAATATCCGTAAATTCGTCGCGTCAAACACCTGCGCGAAACCCCCGTAAAACTTCGTATCGTCCCATCCCTTCGGCGACCACGAGAACCCCATTCGCGGAGAAGCGTTCCACCGCCCCACCAGCCGGTCCCAATCCCCCCGCATCCCCATCTCAACCAGCAGCCGCGCCCGGGGCCGCCAGGAATCCTGCAGATAAACGCTTGCCTCTGCATTCGACTTCCTCACTATCCCGCTTCCCATGAAAACCGTCCGCCGCGTCCGCACCCCTGTCTCGGAATAGTTCTGGTATCCAGTCCGCCGGACGTCCTGCGAATACGACAGATAATTCCAGTCAAATCCCGCCTTCAACTGGTGCGTGCCGCCAAGGGAAAACGACGGCAAAAACGCATTCGCCAGGAACTGATCCCGGCCCCCGCGGCGAGTCCCATCCACGAAGTGATTCCCCCGCTTGCCGTTGGCCGTATAGGACAACATTTGGTGTCCCTGCGGTATCTCCCGGCCAAAAGTCCGGTTCGAACCGTATCCAATTTCGACTAACGCCCCGCGCCGAAAATAGATCTGATCCTTGATGTGGAAAAAGTATTGATGGGATCGCCGGTCAATTGACGTTTCTATCGGATCGATCGCCGTCATTCCTGTCCTGGGCGCGTTAAAACTGTTCAGCAGAAATCCGGCATGGACGATGTTGGATGGCGTCAGATTCACTTGCCCCGTCAACAGGTTGCTCAGCCGCATGCTCGTGTTCCTGTCCTCCCCCTTCGGCAGTTCCCGGACCACCGTCTTGATGTACTGCACATCCGAACTATTCGAAAACCACGCCCTCCCTCGGCGCAGCGGGCCCGAAATACCAAATCGCGGCGTCCAATCTCCAATCGTCCAGCCTTTGCGATTCTCGAATCCGGGAACGAAATTCGTCGCCGAATACCGGACCTTGTCGTCGCCGGAATGGGACCGCACCGCCATCGTCCCCCCCGAACCCTTTCCAAATTCAGCCGCCAGATTCCCGCTGCTCACCTCCACCGATTGCACCGACTCCACGCTCATCCGCGAATCGAATCGACCCGTCAGCGGATCGTTCAAGTTGAAGCCGTTCAGCGTGAACAACACCTGATCCTCCGCCGCCCCATTCACATGCAATCCGCCCCGGGCATCGCGCACCACGCCGGGTATCGCCCTCACCGCATTCCGCAAATCATTGCTGTTGGGATACGGGATATTGAGAATCGTCTGTCCGCTCAAACTTCGCTTCGCCGTAGTCGAATCCATGTCCAACGACGCCGGCACCGCCTTCACTTCAATCGATTCATTCAGCGTCCCCGCCTCGTGTAAAACGAACGACGCCTCCACACCAGCGGCGTCCAGCGAAACTCCGCTCATCCGCGCCGGATAATAGCTTTCCTTCTCCGCGACAATTTCGTACCGCCCCTCGCCAACCACCCGCAACAAGTACCGTCCACCCGGATCGCTGAACCCCTGGACCTGCTCTCCAACCGCAAGCTGCACCGTAATGCGCGCCCCGCCCAACGGGGAATTGTTTGCATCGCGCACTGTACCCGATACCTGTATCTGTCCAAACGCGGCAGCGGCAAACGCCGCAGCCACGCACATGGTCGCAAGGTATGACTTCACCTATTCCCCTTCTCGGCCAGTTATTTCTGTTTCTTAGAAACTATGTTGACTGAGGAGTGCGGTCAATACAGGAAATCGAGTACCCTACCAGTTCGTGTACGATCCATCCGGCCGTCTCAACATCGGCGTCAGCGAATACGCGTCCTTGTAATCCCCAATCTGCTGTAGCTTCGACGTATCGACTTCAACGCCTAATCCCGGCCGCTCATTCGGCCACAACTTCCCGTTTTTCAAGTCGTAGCTCTGGTTCAAATACGGCCACGGACGCGTCCCGCCCATCACCATTTCCATCAGCACCGGCCCGGAGAACGCCGTGGAACAATGCACCATTGCCGCCTCCGAAATCGGCCCCGTAAAGTGCGGGACCAATCCCACATAGTGCGTCTCGCACATCGCCGCGATTTTCTGAAACTCCGTGATCCCCCCCACATTCGGAATCGTCGCCCGCGCGTAATCGGTCAAATGCTGTTCAATCAGCTCATTCCAATCCCACTTCGGCCCGAACTGCTCCCCCACCGCAATCGGCACCTTCACTTGGTGGCGCAGCGTCCGGTACACCCCCGGATTTTCGCTCCGAACCAGATCTTCCACGAAGTACGGTCGCAACGGTTCGATCATATTCGCCAGCGCTACCGCGTCCGGCATATCGAGCTCGGTATGAAAGTCGATGCACCACCCGCCGTCCCGTCCCACGCCCTCCCGAACCTGCTTGCACAATTCAAAAACCCGGTTCACGTTCGCAAACCGATCCATTACCGGCCCCTGCGTGTCAGTCGAAATTCGATACGCCTGAAACCCCGCCTCCACACACGCCCTCGCCACTTCTTTCGGTGTTCCTTTCGCCGGAAAACCAGTCGAGTAACACTCCACATGATCCCGCGACTTCCCGCCCAGCAACTGATAAACCGGCACACCCAGCGCCTTCCCCTTCAAGTCCCACAGCGCCACGTCAAGCGCCCCCAACGCGTGCGCTTTTTCCCGTCCCGCCGGATAAAAATACGCCCGGTACATGGACTGCCACAACCGGTCCGTCCGGAACGGATCTTCACCGATCAGCAACCCGGCGCACTGCTCCATGGTGTCTCCGGAGCCGCCCTCCCCAACGCCGATCAGCCCGGAGTCGGTCTCCACCAATACCACGTTGGTGCTCTGGTTAAACAGCGGCTGCCGCGTGTTCGGCCGCCCGGCCGCGTCCGTCGGCGTCCGGAAATACCGGATCCGCGTGATCTTCGTCTTGGGAAGCCCGGCGGCATCCGCCCGGTCAGCCAGAGAAGCGGCACCGGCGGCACCCATACAGGCTTGAAAAAATGCGCGGCGTTTCATTATGGCGCCATGATAGCAGGAGTTGCGTCGCGTTCGTCTTTCGAGGCGGGCTGCCGTATTCCGGCGCTCGTCGATTATGCCGACTTTCTCGGGTATTGCCGCGCGTTCGCCGCGGTCCACAGACAGCCCCCTCTTCTTTCACCGTTTGCCTTCCTGACCGCAATTCGCGGCGGTAAAATACGAATCACCGCTACGGCACTTAAGCCCCAGCACGTTTGATGCCGCACCGGACTGTTGTAACTCTCCGCGGGCCGATACCATCTGCAAAATGTTCGAAACCGGCGCCGGAGGACCGAATGACTCTAAGCCGCAAAGGCCGGTCGCGGCCCTCAACCAACAACGAACTCTCCCGCCCACCCCGCCGCGACCGAGTCCGTTTTGCGCGAGTTCGTCAAAAGCGCCGAGCCCGGTTACGGCGCGCGCCGCCGGCTCAGTGACCAGCGAGACGCTGAATCTGGAAACGATTCAAAGCGATAGCATCCACCGATGGCGCGCCCTGAAAGTCCCGTCCGAGTAAGCGCCGAAGCGCCCGGTCGCAGACTCCAGGCGGGCGGAGAGATCCGACCGTAGGAATCGGAGTATCGAAAGCCTTTGAAAAAGGGGGAAGCAACTCAACGGGCCGCAACAGCCGAAAGGTGTTGGGGATGGCCTCGCACCCCATCGCCACCGCGACAGGCCCGATTCGCCCGCGGCACTCCAGTTAATTCGCCTTCACGCCTGCTCCGAAGCAGATACCATTAATGGAATCGGCGCGCCCGCGCCGCAAATCGCCTTCGTTGACTAGGAGCTCATTATGCCCGGACCTGTGATCGATATCGAAGCAGATGGACCCGACGGAGCCTCTCCCGTTCGCCGCGGCCGTTTCGGTTGCGGCGGCATCGCTATTGGCCTGTTTATTTTCCTCCTAATCGCCAAGTCGGTCGCCTCGGCGATCCTCGATTACCAGTGGTGGAACGAGGTTGGCCAGTTGAACACCTGGTGGACGCAGATCTACCTTCACACCGCGCCCCTCCTCTACGCCACCGCGTTTGGCTACATCGTCCTCTGGATCGTTCACGCCCGCGCACTCAAGGCCGGCGGAGTCAGCCTTTCCCGATTCCCCTGGTACGCGAGAATCTCTTCGCTGGTCCTTCTGCCAGTCGCGTGGGTGCTGGCCGCCGTTCAATTCTCGTCCTGGGACATCGCGACGTGGCTCGGAAGCCGCGGCGCTCCTGCCTCCTCGGAATGGCGCGATCCCATCTTCGGCAACTCCCTGGAGTTCTATTTCTTCGAACTTCCCGTCTATCGGAGTTTCGCCACTTATCTGTTTGTCTTGCTCGCCGTCTGCGCAATCGGGTACTGGATCGTCAGCCGCCTTTGGACGCTCCGCGGCCGCTTTACCGGTGGCGAGATCATGATCGATTGGCAGGACATGACCGGCGGCGACCTTCTGGGTGCCCGGCTGCTGGGCGCGGCCTCCCTCCTCGCCTTCGCCGTGCGCGAATGGCTCGGCCGTTACAGCCCCCTCTATGACGATCACCCGTTTCTAACCGGCGCTGACTATATCGCCGTCAATCTGACTATCCCGCTCACCGTCGCCTGGGCCGTGCTTATCGTGATCGGCGCCGTCCTCCTCGCCTTCGGCCGCGGACCCATGGCCATGGCGATTCTCCTCTTTCTCCCCATTCGCGCCATCGTCCCCGGCATCGTGAACTCTGTCCACGTCCGGCCCAATGAAATAACACTCCAAAAGCCCTTCATCGAACACCACATGCGGGCCACCAAGGCCGCTTACGGCCTCGGCGCCAGCCTCAAGGAACTAAAGGGAAAGGCCTCTCCCTCCGGAAAGATCGACATCGCCGCCAACCAGGCCTCGCTTGAAAATGTCCGTCTTTGGGACTGGCAGGCCTTCCACGACACGATTACCCAGATACAGCCCCTGCGTCCCTATACCTACGTCGACAGCGACGTCGACCGCTACCGCATCGGCGGCAAATTGCGCCAGGTTCTTCTCTCCCCGCGCGAACTCGATATTCAACAACTCGGCGAAGCCCGCAACCGCTGGCCGAACCGCCATGTCATCTATACCCACGGCTACGGCGTTGTCGCAGCCGACGCCAATCGAATTACGCCCGACGGCCTCCCCCGCCTGTTCATTCAAGACGCGCCGCCGAAAGTGACCGCCGAGGGCCTCAAACTCACCCGTCCCGAAATCTATTATGGCGAAGTCGCCCACGAGCCGGTCTTCGTCCGTACCTCCCAGCCCGAGTTCAGCTACCCCTCCGGCTCTGAAAACGTGCACATCCGCTACGACGGCTCGGGCGGCTTTCCCATTCAGTCCTTCGCCTTGCGGACCGTCGCCGCCATCGCCTATAACGACTGGAACATTCTGCTGACTTCCTATTTGCAGGATGAAAGCCGCATGATGATCCGCCGCCGCGTCAAAGACCGCGTCGAAACGCTCGCGCCGTTTCTTCTTTGGGATGCCGATCCCTATTTGATCATTCGCGCCGACGGCAAACTGGTCTGGATGATCGATGGATATAGCACTTCCTCCCGCCATCCTTATGCCGAACCGGTTAGCACCAAAGAGAGCGGTCCGATCAATTATGCCCGCAACTCCGTAAAGGCGACGGTCGACGCCTACACCGGTGAGATCCGCATGTACGATTTCGAGCCCGGCGACCCGTTGATTCGCGCCTACCGCAACGTCTTTCCCAGCCTATTTCTGGATAAGTCCGCCATGCCGGCCGATCTCCGTGAGCATGTCCGGTACCCGGAATGGCTCTTCCGTATGCAGGCCGAGATTCTGCTCACTTTCCACATAAGCGCCCCCGACGCTTTCTATAACAAAGTGGATGTCTGGGACGTCGCCCGCCGATCCACCGCGGGGAATAAGGGAGGCAAAGCGCCGCTCGACGCCAATTATGTAGTCGCCGCGTTGCCGAGGGAAGCCGGCGGCACTGGGGAAGCGGAGTTCCTGCTCATGCTGCCTTTCACACCGCGCGGCAAAGACAATCTCATCGGACTCCTCATCGCCCGTTGTGACGGCGAATCGCTTGGCCAGATGACGCTCATGGAGCTTCCGAAGGAGGAGCTCTTCTTCGGCCCGATGCAGATCGAAAGCCGACTGAATCAGGATCAAACGATATCCAAAGATCTTACGCTCTGGAATCAGCAGGGATCCCAAGTTCTGCACGGACAAATGGTTGTGCTCCCGGTCGGCAACACGTTTCTCTTTGTCGCACCCATTTACCTTCAGGCATCCCAGGCGCGCATGCCACAGTTGAAGAAAGTTGTGCTGGCCTACGGCAACGATCTAATCTACACCGACACTTATGAGCAGGCCCTCGCGCAATTGGCAGGCGGCCAAGTTGCCTCCAGCTCCAAAGAGTTCAAACCCGGTGAAGAGGTTCCCGGTTCCACCGCTCCGGCGACTCCAAGCGGCGCGGAACGAATCGTGAATCTGCGGCAGTCGATGGACCGGTATCGAAAAGCCGCCCAACAGGGCCAATGGACCGAGGCGGGCAAGGCGCTGGAAGCCCTGG
>CAMDKT010000135.1 GCA_945900935.1 Candidatus Sulfopaludibacter sp. SbA3
CTGGAAGCGGCGTAGCCCGTGCTGGTTGTAACGATCTGGTATTGAACGGAGCCGTCCGCCGATGTGAGTTTCAACTGGGCGCCGATTCCCATGCGATTGCTCTTGCGGCCAACTAAGCGGAAACTGACCCAATTGCTTGACTGATTCGAGAGGTTGCGGAACAACTTTGCACTGCCGTTGAGCACGGAAACGACAACGTCTACTCGTCCGTCATTGTCAAGATCGCCGAGGGCTGCTCCGCGGTGAGCAGCCGGAACTTGAAACGCGGCACCCGCTCCAAGGCTGACATCTTCGAACAAGCCTTTTCCCAGATTACGGAAGACAGCATTCGGCTCCGCATACTTGCGGCCGGAGAAAAGACCGATATTGTCAAGGACATTCGATCGCGCCACAAAGAGATCCTTCCAGCCATCGTTATCGAAATCCGCCGCTCCGTTTGACCAACCGGACATTTGCATGGTCTGCCGGGCAAGCCGGCTGCGGCCGGTTACATCGGCAAAGCCACCTTGGCCCAGATTACGGAACAGCGGAAACGTCTCGAGCTCGACGGCGGTATGCCAGATATCAGGGAGTCCGTCGTTGTCCAGGTCGCGAAACTCGGCGCCCATGCCCGACACGGCCTTGCCGTTCTCTGTGTAGGCAACGCCCATGTCGACCGCCACTTCTTCGAACACCTTCCCTCCGAGATTGTGGAACAGCGAATTCGGCGTATTGTCGTTGGCAACGAAGATATCCGTGAAGCCGTCGCGGTCGTAATCGTTAAACGCCACGCCCATGCCCTTACCCAGACTCTTGGCGATTCCGGTCTTTAAGGACACATCCGTGAAAGTGCCATCACCGTTGTTGTGGTAGAGCGTGGAAGGAAGCGATTCGTAGTGCTTTGGGTGGCAGTATGCGCGGTGGGGACCGTTCATGCACACCGGATCCTTGTTCACCTCCCATCGGCAATAGTTCGAAACGAACAGATCGAGATGGCCATCGTTGTCATAGTCGAACCAGCCCGCCGCAGCGGACCACATCTTCCTGCCGTTGTAGACCCCGCCGCCAACTCCGGCCTTATCCGTCACGTTGGCAAACGTTCCGTTGCCGAGGTTGCGAAAGAGACGATTCGCGGTGACGCTGGCTACATAGATGTCCGGGTGTCCATCGTTGTCGTAGTCCCCGACTGCGATACCCATATCAAACCCATCTCCGCCAAGCCCAGCCTGATCGGTCATGTCGGAGAAGGTGCCGTCGCCGTTGTTGCGGAACAGACGATTCTTGTACTGATCGGATTCCTTTTTCAACGACGGAATCGCGGCGCCGTTGGCGAAGTAGACGTCCAGGTTGCCATCGTTGTCATAGTCGAGCAGGCCGATCCCGGCTACCATGGTTTCCGGCTGGTTCTTGTTTGGCGTAGGACTGCTATTGGTGGAAAAGTCAAGCTTCGTGCGCTCGCTGACCTCTTCGAATTGAATTCGGCTGCTGCTTTGGACTTCGTCTGCGAGCCACAGGCTCAGGCAGGCGAAGAGTGCAGCAGTGGCCAGGAACTGATGGGTCCGTGTCACGACGATTCCTGAGTTTACCAGCGGGCCCTGTGCCTTGCGCCGCCGTCACCGCCCGCCGACCCTGATACGCTGGTGGAGCTATGGAAATGTTGCGCCGGACTTTTTTGCGGTCCCTCGCATGGGCGGCGCCTGCTCTCGCGCCTCCAGCGTCGGCTGCTGAGCCCCGGTTTCCAGTTCACTTTGTGGATGTCGCGGCGGAGGCAGGACTACGAGATGTTGTTTACTACGGGGGCGTTGACCGGAAGACATATATTGTCGAAGTCACCGGCTGCGGCGTTGCCTTCTTCGATTACGATAACGATGGCTGGCTCGATATCCTCGTATTGAACGGCTCGCGACTGAAGGCGTTCGACAAAGGCAAGGCGCCGACCAATCATCTATACAAGAACAATCGGGACGGAACTTTCACCGACGTCACGCACGCGGCGGGACTGGTCGATTCCGGGTGGGCGGGCTCGTGCTGCATCGGGGACTACGACAACGACGGTAATGACGATCTGTTCATCACTTATTGGGGGAAGAACGTTCTCTACCACAACAACGGCGATGGGACCTTCACCGACGTCAGCGAGAGAGCCGGAGTAGCGGGCGATCCCAAGCGATGGAACGCGGGCGCCACGTTTGTGGATTATGACCGGGACGGAAAGTTGGACTTGTTCGTTTCCGCTTACGTCGACGTAGATCTGGCCGAACTTCCCGTTCCTGGGGCGGGCACCAATTGCACTTATAAGGGCATTCCGGTTTACTGCGGGCCGCGCGGGTTGAAAGGCACCTCCAACATTCTCTATCGCAACAACGGTGACGGAACCTTCACGGACGTGAGCCGAAAGTCTGGAATTGCGAATCCAAGCGGTTACTACGGAATGTCTGCCACCACGCTTGACTACAACGACGATGGCGCCGTGGACATTCTCGTAATCAACGATTCCACCCCGAGCGTGCTCTACCGCAACAACAAGAACGGCACGTTCACCGACGTCGGAGTCCGCGCCGGAGTTGCCTATGACGAAAATGGGTCAGAGCAGTCGGGCATGGGCGTGGCGGTAGCGGACTTCGATGGTGACGGGCTTGTCGACATCGTGAAAACGCAGTTCTCCGACAACTACCCGGCGCTCTACCGGAACCTGGGGCGTGGGTTCTTCCAGGAAGTGTCAACGGCGGCGGGGCTGAACACCGTGACCAAATACGTGCAGTGGGGAACGGGCCTGGTTGATTTCGATAACGATTCCTGGCCCGACCTCTTCTACGTCACCGCGCATGTCTTCCCGGAACTGGAGAAAGCTCATCCCGAGTATCCTTTTAAAGGGCCTCGCTTCCTGTTTCGCAACCTCGGCAACGGCAAGTTCGTCAACGTGACGGGCGAGTGTGGGCCGGGGCTCAACACGCCACATGCGAGTCATGGTTGCGCGTTCGGCGATTTCGACAACGACGGAGACATGGACGTGCTCATCATGAACCAGAATGAGCCGCCTTCGCTATTGCGGGCGGACGTCAGTTCAGGGCATCATTGGCTCAAGGTGAAGTTGATCGGAACCGTTTCCAACCGCTCGGCGATCGGTGGACGGGTGACTGTGAAGACCGGGCCGCGCACTCAGGTTCAGGAAGTGCAGAGCCAAAGCAGCTACTATTCGGTGAACGATTTTCGCCTCCATTTCGGATTGGGCGCGGCGACACAGGCGGACTCTGTCACGATACGGTGGCCGAATGGCTTGATCGAAACTTTGCGCGATGTTTCGAGCGATAAAGTGGTGTACGTGAAAGAGGGACAGGGAATCATCCGGACGGAGACATTCCGCCCGCGGCAAAAGGCATGAACTGGATCAGCGCGGCGTTAGTAACCGCAACCACCTCCATGCTGATGGCTCAACGATCCACGGCGGAGCTGGAGCCTGTCATCCGGAAGACATGCTCTCAATGCCATGTGTTTCCCCCACCGGAGACCCTGCCCAAGAGGGCCTGGTTGGGGATGCTCAACTTGATGTTCGATCTGGCCAGTCCGCGGCAACTCGACCGGCCGCTCAACAGCGTTCGCTTTGACGAATTGCTCAACTACTACACAGCACTGGCGCCAGACGACCTGAACGCGAAGCCTTGGAGTGGGACTCCGGCGGCCGCGGTGCAAATGGAACGAGTGGCCACGCTGGGACAGGGTCCGCACCCGGGCACCTCGCACCTTCGGCTGATGCGCCTGTGGGAGGATGTGGCGGGTCCGCAGCTACTGGTGACGGATATGATGTCCGGCTGGGTGCACTGGGCGGATCCGAGGAATTTGGCAGCTGGCTTGCACAAAGTCATTCGCCTGGCAAACCCGGCACATATCGAGGCGGTGGATCTCGATCGGGATGGCCGGATGGACCTGATTGTTGGCGATCTGGGCACTCCCGTCGCTACCGATCAGAAGGCAGGAGCGGTGGTCTGGCTACGTCGCACCGGGAGTAGAAGCTTTGAGAAGATTCCGTTGGCGACACAATTGGGGCGGGTCTCCGACGTACAGGCGGCCGATTTCAACGGTGACGGAAAATCTGACCTCGTGGTGGCTGACTTCGGCCGATACACAGCCGGGCAGGTGTTGTATCTAGAGAACCGTTCTGCCGGAGGAAAGACCCTTTTCACTCAGACTGTGCTGATGAAGGCGCCTGGCGCGATCACCGTGCCCGTGCTCGATCTCAACAGTGACGGGAAGCCTGATTTCGCCGTAGTAATCGCGCAGGCACAGGAATCCGTGGTGGGATTTCTCAACAACGGCAGCGGGCAATTTGAGCGCCACGTGCTCTGGGCGGCCCCTCACCCGGCTTGGGGTTTCTCGGGAATGGTGGCCGCCGACGTGAACCGCGACGGAAAGATGGACCTCGTCGTCACGCACGGAGACACGGTTGACGATGGCGTGCATTTCAAGCCCTACCAGGGTGTAAGTTGGCTCGAGAACAAAGGCGGCCTGAAGTTCGAATTCCACTCCATCGGTCTCTACTACGGCGCCTATGCTCCGAAAGTAATCGATCTCGATGGCGACGGCGATCTCGACATCCTGGCCGCTTCGTTTCTTCCCGGCTCCGATCTGGTAAACCAGCGGAAGATGACGGTGCCAGGCATAGTCTGGTATGAGCAAGTTTCTGAAGGCAAATTCCAGCCGCATCCATTTCCGGATGACATGGCCTTCCACCCGGCTCTCGAGGTGGGCGATGTTGACGGCGACGGTTCCCTCGCCGTGATCGCAGGTACGCTCTGGATTCGGCCGAGTGCCTTCGGCGTCCAGGCTGGTTCGGTGGACATCTGGCGAATCCGGCGAAGCAGCGCGGCAGGAGTGGTTATAAAATGAAACCCGCCAGACTTGTTTTTGCGCTTGCATCGCTGGTAACAGTTACGCAGGCACAGGCGCCGGCCGAACTGAGCGAAGGCGACCGGGCGTTTATCGAAACTCATTTCCGCGCGGCGAAAAGCGCCGAGGCCGCCGAACAGTTCAAGAAGGCTGTCGAGGAGTACAGAATCATCCTGGCCAGGTTCCCGGCGTCGGTGCCCCGTGTGCATCATAATCTGGGCTTGGCGCTGTATTTCGACCACCAGTGCGATGCCGCACTGGTGAGCCTGCGCCGATTCGCACAACTCGAGCCTGGGGTAAGCGGGACCCACTTACTGATCGGCATGTCGCACATGTGCCTGCAAGATCCCCAGAGAGCGCTTCCTGAATTCGTGCTGGCGCATCGGTTGCAGCCAACAGGCGAGACCGCAACGCAACTGGGAATCGCCTATTCGTTACTGCGGCAACCCCGCGCGGCTGTCAAGCACTTACGGATTGCGCTTGAAACAGGTGACGATAAGGAAACGGCGCTGTACTTGTTGGGAGAGGAATACCTGCGGCTCGCCAAAGGAGCGGCTGAGGACCTCATCGCGCGCCGTCCGGACACGGCTTGGGATAACCTCGTAGTCGCTCGAATCTTCGACAGCCAGCAGTTCTACCACGTGGCCGCGCAAGCCTATCTGAAGGCGATCAGGAAGGACCCGTGGAACGGGGCGGCCGTCCTTCGCCTGGCGCGGGTGTTGGCTCTGCTTGGACAGAAGCCGGCCTCCGGCCTGTTGCTGGAACGCTGCCGCCAGTTGGTTCCAGCGGAGCGAGACCGGCAGCAGTTCGACGAATCCGTGACGCCGCTGGCGGTGGAGACCAAGGGCGGCGGCAACACCGATTTCGAACAGGAAATCCGGTCGCTGCCCGCGGTCGATCGGTCCAAGCTGCCGCCGGTGCCGTTGCTGCCAACAACCATCAATGAACTACTGCGGCAACGGCTCGCCAACGATCGCTCCGGGAGATGGAGGGCCGTCGTGCAGCAGTTGTCTGGATTGCGGGCCAAGGAGGCGATTGCCGCGTTGCAGGGGCTTCGCACAACGCCTACCGACTGGCTGCCTACTTACCTGATCGCCCATGCTCACCTGTGGAGCGACAACTTGGCCGAGGCCGAGAAGGAGTTGAGCAGCACGGCGATGTCGACGCAAAGTGACCCTGCCGTGCAAATGCTGCGATGGGAGATCTTTGAACAATTGGGGCGGGATCAATACCAACGGCTGCTCGATCAACATCCGGCTTCGGCGCGGGCGCACTTTGTTAGAGCGCGCATTTTGGACGCCGAAGAAAAGCCGGAGGCGGCTGAAGAATACAAGGCAGCGATCGCCGCCAACCCGAAGCAGATGGGAATCCGGCTGGCATTGGCTGATTTCTACATGCTCAATGCGCGCATTCCTGAGGCTCTGGCAGCGTGCCGGCAGGAGTTGGAAATCGATCCCCATTCCGCCGATGCCAAAGCGTGCGTGGGACGCATTCTCGTGGACCTGCGTCAACCGGATGAGGCGCTCCCCTATCTGCAAGCGGCGGCCAAGGCGATGTCGGGTGACGTATCGATTCATTCGGCGCTGGGGCGCCTCTACGAGTTGAAAGGCAATTTGGAACAGGCCGCTGCAGCATACCGAAGGGCACTGGCACTTGATCCCAGCCAAAACAAGCTGCACTACCTTTTGGCAGGAGTCTATCGAAGGTCAGGCCAGGATGCATTGGCCGACAAAGAGGATGAGTTGTTCCAACGCGCGGGAATGGCCCAGCGCGAGGAGCATATCAACTTCGTGCAACGCTACTACAAAAGCAGCAGACAGCCGCAGCCTGTTGGGCGCCCCCCCGCTGGCCGCCGCTAGTCTGGCCGCAAACGGGCTCCACAATTCATGTATACTGGCCAGGCAAATCGATTCTGTTTGAAGGAGTACCGATGCAACTCGAACGCTTGCTGCTGAGGTTTGGTCTGGGCTTATGCTTGACCGGTTCGATTTCCTTATTGTCTGCACAAACACAGCTTGGGCGCATCACGGGCCGCGTCACTGATGTATCCGATTCTGTGGTCCCTGGCGCCACGGTCACCGCATCCTTCCCGCAAACTGGAGCAACCGTAACCACTGAGAGCAATGACAGTGGCTACTATCTGCTTCCCAGTTTGCAGTACGGAAGGTACGACGTCACGGTGACGAAGACCGGGTTTGCCACGTTCCGCGTCGATCGCGTGCAGGTTGTCGCCGCTACTCAAACCACCCTTGACGCCAAGTTAACCGTCAGCACTGCGGCGGCTACGGTCGAGGTACGGGAGGCGCCGGTTCCTCTGCAAACGCAGGATTCGACGGTAGCCGTCAACGTAGAGGAAAAACTAATGCGCGATGCGCCGATTCCGGTGGCCGGCAACGCGCGGACGCCCTCGCAATACCTGATGCTCTCTCCCACCGTGCAACTGATCGGCAACACGACGGCGGCAGGTGGCGGACGCATGTGGGGTATGTCCGTCCAATTGGACGGATTGCCCACCGACGCGGACGCTTCGCAGCAAACCAGCGGCATCAGTTTCGAGCCCTCGGTTGAGTCGATCGGCGAGTACAAGATGATCGTCAACTCGGCGCCAGCGGAGTACGGACGCCAAGGCGGGGCAGTGCTTTCGTATGCGAGCAAATCGGGAACAAACAAGATTCATGGATCGGTATGGGACTACCTGCAGAATTCCGAGCTGAACGCGAGGCAGTGGCAGGCAGCCCGGCGCCCCGTGGGCCACAACAACGAATTTGGGCTCTCAGTCGGCGGCCCGGTCTACATTCCGAAGGTTTATGACGGCAGAAACAAGACGTTTTTCTTTACGACGATCGCCGGCTATCGTGCGAAATCGGCCGGCACGCCGACCGCTTTTCTGACAACGCTGACGGCCGGGCAGCGCGAAGGGAATTTTTCAGGCGCCGGCGTGCCCCAGTTGTTCGACCCAGCCACCCAGGTCCGCGACGCCAACGGGCAAGTCCGGCGCATGCCGTTCGCCGGCAACCTGATCCCGGTCAGCCGCCGAAGCTCGGTTAGCAGCAACGTCATGCAGATCCTGCCGTTGCCCAACCGCGAGGGAAATCTTCTGAACTTTGTGGGTGTGACCGGCCAGACGTATACACCCTGGAACGCCACATTGAAGGGCGACCATTATCTAACCAGTAACCATAGACTCTCGGGCTGGTACAGCCGCTTCACGCCGAACACGATCACCAACAGCTACCTCGGTCCTAACTTTGGCACGACCAGTTACACGAAGAATCAGCGCTTTTCGGTGAACGATTCTTATACGATCACGCCCACGTTGATCAACACCATTCTCATTGCCGTCAACCGCAATACGGGCGGTACAACCCACAATAACCTCGGCCAGAACCTTGGCGCGAAGTGGGGCCTGCGCGGGTATCCTGACGGCAACTGCCCCAACATCATCATCGATCCAGGCAACGCGCAGGGCAATTTGAACGTCTGCAACGGCGGCTCCGGAAATCAACTGCCACCGTCGAATCTGTACGCCCGCACGGTTGGCTCGCTCGACGAGAGTCTGATGTGGATCAAGGGCAAGCACACGTTCAAGTTCGGATATCAATACATTCAGTGGCGGATCAACAACAACACGGCGGGCGGACTCGGTGGCAACGGCGCCCCGGCCTCGGGTGTATTTCAGTTCGCCGCCGCGACCACGGCCGATACGAACGGGGTAGGAGGATTCGCCGCCGCCTCCTTCTTCCTGGGCACTACGAGTTCGGCCGCTGTCGCCGCCCCCCTGAGCCTGGGCTACAAGAATTCCTATCATGGCCTCTACGTTCAGGACGATTGGAAGATCCATCCGCGGCTAACACTCAACGCCGGGCTCCGGTACGACATCTCGGTGCCCTACTCGGAGCGCTTCGGTCAGCTGGCCTATGTCGACCTCGATGCCCCCAATCCCGGCGCAACCGGAAGGCTAGGGGCGATGAAGTATCTGGGCAAGGGCAACGGGCGCGTGGGCACCAACCGGTCTGGCGACATCTGGTGGAACGCCGTCGCGCCGCGCCTGGGATTCTCCTTCCAACTGGCTCCCAAGACGCTATTCCGCGGCTTCGGCGGAATCATCTATCAGGGCATCACCAATCCCAACATCGACGCGGCGAATCGCACGGGGTTTCAGGCGTCGGGTAGCCCGCTCCCCAACTCCGACCCATTCGGCATCTACTTCAACTGGGACACGCCTTTTCCACAGGAGGTTCTGGGAACCATCCCGAACGTAGATCCGGCCTTCCGCAACGGGCAGAGCGTGGCCTGGATGGCTCCCGGAGAAATCGGGCGGCCAGCGGTACCTTATATGATCAGCGCCGGCTTCCAGCGCGAATTGCCTGGGCGTCTGTTAGTGGAGGTCGACTATCTGTCCAACTTGCGCCGGCATGACTCCGACATCCGGCAACTCAACGGCCTGGAACCGAAGTATTGGTCTCTGGGTACGCTCCTGAATCAGCCGCTCAATTCACCGCAGGTTCAGTCCGCGGGTTATCGGGCTCCGTACCCCGAGTTTGACACGCGGCTGCCGCTGTTTCGCGCGCTGCTGCCGTATCCTCAATTTGTGTCGCTTCAGAACCAGGCGTCTTCACGCACCTCGAGTACCTACCATGCGGCCATCTTCAAGGTCGAAAAGCGCTATTCGAATGGACTATCGCTGCTGGCGCATTACACGGTCTCAAAACAGATCACCGACACCGATTGGGGTCCGGGCAACCGCGGCACGACGGCCCGTGATCCTTACAACGCGCGGCTCGACAAAGGAGTGGGCCGCTACGATACGCCCCAGCGCGTGGTGGCGACTTATTCGTACGAATTGCCCTTCGGCCCGGGCAAGAAGCTTCTCAACAAAGGAGTAGTTGCCAAGTACGTTGCGGGCGGATGGACGGTGGCTGCCATTCACAACTATCAGGGCGGCCAGCCTTTCAACGTCAGCGGCGGACAATCGGTTGGAATCCCTGGCAACATCGGCGTGACCGCGAATCGAGCCGCCGGCGTGCCTGTGCGCAACTCGGTTGCCTGCTCGGATCTGCTCTTCGGCGATCCGGTGCGCGGTCGCATGCTCAACTCGGGCAACGCTGCGATGGCGGCCGCTACGGGCTTGCCCCTTGCCTATATTCCTCAAGGTGATTTCCAGATCGGGAACACACCCAAGTTCGATCCGCGTGCGCGTCAGTGCACAACCTTCCATGAGAACTTGAGCCTGGTGAAGCGATTCCCCCTGATCGGAGAACGCTTCAATCTGGTTTTGGGAGCTGACGCGATCAATGTGCTGAATCGCCATCAGTTCGCCACGGGGATACAAGGAGTGTCGACAACATCGGCAACGTTCGGGGTGGTACAACCGTATCAACCTTTCGGCCCCCGCGTCGTTCAAGTGCGAATGCGTGTCGATTGGTGACGCCCGTGAGCCGGCCGCTGGCCGACTGTCGTTCTCGGAAATCTTATCTTGAGGTGTAGTCGGGCGGAATACATGGCTTTTTGGGGAGAGCATTTGGACTTCGCTCGCGCTGGCTTCGTCGGATGACAAGGCTTCTTTCCGCGAAGCAAATAGGCTCAGGGGCGAGGCCCCAGTGACCGTCAGTAGGGCCGCGCCGGGCCACAGGCCAATGCGGATGGAATTGTGCCGAAGGTACCTTTATGCAGCGCGGCGCTCGTACCGATGATGGAGTCCGCCGACTTCCGGCATGGAAACAATCCGCCCCATGTCCGCCGATTGGATCGGGCGCGGCTCCGGCGTGTCCTTTTCCAATCCCAGGTGCGTCCGGCTTCGATGATAGTAGCCCACGAAACGTTGCAGGTGATGGTACAAGCTCCGTTTGCCGAACACGATGACGTGGTCCAGGCACTCGCGGCGGATGGTGCCGATGACGCGTTCGACATAGGCTCGTTGCCAGGGGGAACGCGGTGCCGACAGCACCTGTTTGATCCCCATGGCCTTGATCTGATCCACGAAATATTTCCCGAAGATCCGGTCGCGATCGCGCAGCAGATAGCGGGGCGCGGTGCCCCAAGGAAAGGCCTCCCGGAGTTGCTGAGCGGTCCACTCCGCGGTGGGATGGGCGGTAACCCCGAAGTGAAGAATCCGGCGGCGCTCATGTGCCAGCACCAGAAACACGTATAGCACCCGGAACCGAATGGTCGGCACCGTGAAGAAGTCCACGGAGACCATCGTTTTGACGTGGTTCTCCAGAAACGTGCGCCAGGTTTGTGAAGGTGGCTTGCGGTGGCGGACCATGTACTTGCTGACGCTCGTTTCGCCGATGGCAATGCCTAGCTTGAGCAGTTCGCCGTGAATTCGCGGTGCGCCCCAGAGCGGGTTGTCCCGGCTCATCGCACGAATCAAGGATCGGAC
>CAMDKT010000136.1 GCA_945900935.1 Candidatus Sulfopaludibacter sp. SbA3
CATCAGGTCCAGGCGAATTGTTCAGAAAATTCATCCGCGACCGGCTCGATCTAACCAGGGCTGAGGGGTTCCGCTTGGCCGCTTAACCAAAAACTAGGTAGTCTTGAGAACAAAGGCTGAGGCAATAGAATGCCCGTTTTGGAACACGTCACGTTTCAAATTGGACCTCGCATTGACGGAAGCCGTTCGGAGCTGGCACACGGCCTAGGTATTTCACCTAAGGTCCGACGGGCATTTCAGGTTCCGTGCGGTCGAATTGCTGGACAGCTAAGTTGTTTCGGGACAAGCGCTTAACGGAGATTTCGATGCTTCCAATGGTTTGCGGTGAAAAGTCATTTCGGAATTGGGCAGCCGGTTGCACTACTAAGGGCAATCCGTCAGAAACGGCGGCCAACGCTGACCCGGACGGAGAGACCACTGGAGACAGTGAACTCTCTCTGAGTGAGTGGGCAATCACCGGACCAACGAAACCCCCGGCTATCGCATTTGAAGCCCGATCCGAGCAACGGTACCAGCCTGAGCAAGGAACGCTGGCACTCCTGCGGTTGTCGGACGGAGTTAGTCGCCGGACAACGATTACGCCAATCACAGCGGGTACTGCGGCAATAACGGAAACGAAAGCCCCTGAGGAACCTGCCATGACCGCCACCGCTACTTATTCAATGACCGCTCCTGTTCTGGAGCCTGTTCCCGCTGACCGTCTAATACGGGTGCGTCCGCTGAAAAGCGGGGATCGTGTTTCGGCATCCCGGACCGCCGCCGCCCGCCAGGAGCAACGGGACCGGATCGTGTTGGAAAACCTCCCGCTGGTGAAGGCGATTGCCGTGCGAGTACATGAAAACCTGCCGGTGCATGTGGACCTTGACGATTTGGTTCATGCCGGGATACTTGGATTGTTCGACGCCGCGACGAAATATGATCCGGAGAAGATGGTTAGCTTTTCGAGCTATGCCAAACACCGGATCAAGGGCGCTATTTTGGACAGCCTGCGTCAGTTGGATTGGGCCAGCCGCAACCTGCGCCGTCGGCACAAACAATTGGAAGCGGCCACGCGCGACCTCGCCGGTGAGTTGCACCGCGCCCCGTCGGAGGCCGAATTGGCCAGCAAAATGGGTGTGGACGTCGAGCGTTGGCGGCAAATGATGGTCGATCTCCGCAATGTTGGTTTAGTGAGCGCCTCGCAGCGTCCCGCCGATCAGGAAGACCTGCCGGCCCCGGACTTTCCGGCCGCCGCCGATCTGCAGCCCGACAGCATGTGTTCTCAACAGCAACTGCGCAGCGCCTTGGCCGGCGCCATGAAGGTGCTCCCTGAGCGTTATCAGAAGGTCGTCGCGCTGTACTACACCAATGAACTCACCATGAAGGAAATCGGCGGTATGTTAGGGATCAACGAAAGCCGTGTCTCCCAGATTCACAAGACGGCATTGGAGAAAATGGCGGTCGTCCTTCAGGAAGCCGGCATCCGCTCCAGCGCGGCGTTCTAGAACAAGTCTCGACAATTCGCGCGGCATCACCGAACCACCGGCCGGTGCCACTTGATTCCGTCGCTGAAGCCTCACGGAAGGCCGAGAACTGCTCTAAGCAGGCTGATCGTTGCCGTTCCCCTCGCATGAACCGTCTCGTCCCATGCGCCCGGTCAGCTTATGAATCGGCCCCAGCCCGCTCGGCCCGGTTCACGATTTCATCTCCCTTGCGCATGGCGTCCAGCACGCCGTTTACAAATCGTGCCGCCTCCTCGCCCGAAAAGCGACGCGCAAGCTCAATAGCCTCATCGATAACCACCGCCGCCGGCGTTTCCGTTCGCAAAAGCTCAAAGGCCGCCAGACGAAGCAGGTTCCGGTCAACCACCGGCATCCGCTCTAACTTCCAGTTCTCAGACCGCCGCGTGATCAAGGCGTCCAAAAGCTCCTGCTCCTGAAAGGTACCACGCAGCAAGATCTCCATAAACGCGTCCGGCTCCACCAGCCCCTCGTTTTCCTCGGTGTAAAGCGTGTGGTAGTAGTCCCGCATTGCTTCGTCCGGAGCGATTTTTCGAACATCGCATTCGTACAGTAGTTGCAGTGCGCGGCGCCGACTGAGATGACGGGAAGGCATTTGCTATTTTCCGCGAAGCTGGCCCAGCATGCTGGCCATCTCAATCGCCGTCGCGGCAGCGTCGAACCCCTTATTTCCGCTCTTGGCGCCCGCGCGGTCGATCGCCTGTTCTAGCGTGTTGGTCGTCAGTACGCCGAACGCCACCGGTACTCCAGTCGACACCATAACCTGTCCCACGCCTTTCGCCGCTTCTCCGGCTACATAATCGAAGTGCGGCGTATCGCCGCGGATTACCGCTCCCAGGGCTATGATCGCGTCGTATTTGCCCGATTCCGCCAGCGCCTTCACTGTCACCGGCAACTCCCAGGCTCCAGGCACCCTTACAACCGTGACGCCGTCGTCGGCCACGCCATGGCGGCGTAATCCATCCAACGCGCCGGCCAGCAGACGGTCGGTAATAAAACGGTTAAACCGGGCCACGGCAATCGCCACCCGTAATCCCTCGCCCCGCAGGGCGCCTTCGATCTCTAAATGCGGCATGGCTTTTTCCTGATTTTGCGATGCCCGGTAAACCGTATGGGATAATGGGGGCAGGGCGTCTCCGTATTATCCCATGGATCCTTCTCGTATTCGAAATTTCTCAATCATCGCCCACATCGATCACGGCAAATCCACGCTGGCCGACCGCCTGCTGGAGTTCACCGGAGCGCTTTCCCAGCGCGAGATGATGGATCAGGTCCTCGACTCGATGGACCTTGAAAGGGAACGCGGCATCACCATTAAGGCCCACGCCGTCCGGCTGGATTACAAAGCAAAAGACGGGATTGTCTATCAGTTGAACCTGATCGACACGCCGGGCCACGTTGATTTCTCCTACGAAGTCTCCCGCTCCTTGCAGGCCTGCGAAGGCGCGCTGCTCGTTGTCGACGCCAGCCAGGGGGTCGAAGCCCAGACGCTCGCAAATACCTATCTGGCGATTGGGCAGAATCTTGAAATACTGCCCGTTATCAACAAGATAGACCTTCCATCCGCCGATCCGGAGCGGATCGTGGAGCAGATCGAACAGGTTATTGGGCTCGACGCCAGCGAAGCCATTCTGTGCAGCGCGAAACAGGGAATCGGCATCGAAGAAATCCTCGAACAGGTCGTTCAAAAGGTCCCGCATCCGAAGGGCGATGTGAACGCCCCTCTCCGCGCCCTTATCTTCGACTCGTGGTTCGACCCCTACCGCGGCGTCATCATTCTGATGCGCGTTATCGACGGCAGAATGCGCCGCGGCCAAAAGCTACGCCTTTGGTCCAACAATTCGGCCTATGAAGTCGAGGGCCTGGGGTACCAGTCGCCTAAACCCGTCGCCTGCGATGAGTTGGCGGCGGGCGAGGTCGGGTTCCTGATGGCCAACATCAAAAAGGTGAGTGACGCCCAGATCGGCGACACCATCATGGATGCCTCCAACTTGGCCGCTGAGCCGCTTCCTGGCTTTGAACCGGTCAATCCGATGGTCTTTGCCGGGCTGTATCCTATTGAAAGCAGTGAACATGGACTGCTCCGCGATGCGCTTGAAAAATTGCGTTTGAACGATTCCGCCTTTAATTTCGAAGCTGAGCATTCTGTCGCTCTAGGCTTCGGATTCCGGTGCGGTTTCCTGGGTCTCCTGCATTTGGAAATCGTCCAGGAACGGCTGGAACGCGAATTCAACATCGATCTCATTACCACGGCTCCCGGCGTGCGCTATCGCGTGACGCTCCGCGGCGGAGATGTCGTTGAGGTCGAGAATCCTTCCAAATGGCCCGACCCGGCCTCCGTCGAGTCGGTTGAGGAACCCATAATTGACGCGACGGTGATTACCAGGGAAGAATACCTGGGGGAAATCCTTGCGCTCGTTGAGGAAAAGCGCGGAAAGCAAAAAAAGTTTGAGTATATCGGCGCATCCCGCGTGCTGCTGAACTACGAACTCCCTTTGAATGAGATCGTTCTGGACTTCTATGATCGGCTCAAGTCCGCCAGCCGCGGCTACGCCTCGCTTGACTATCATTTGGCCGGTTACCGAATTTCACCCATGGTGAAGCTGGACGTCCTGGTCGCCTCCGAGCCGGTGGATGCGCTTTCGATTATTGTTCACCGGGATTTAGCCCACGAGCGCGGCAAAGGTTTGATCGAACGATTACGCAAATTGATTCCCCGGCAGATGTTTGAGATCGCGTTGCAGGCGGCGATCGGGAATAAAATTGTAGCACGGGAAACGATATCGGCGATCCGCAAAAACGTGCTCGCCAAGTGTTACGGCGGGGACATCTCCCGCAAGCGTAAGTTGTTGGAAAAACAGAAGGAAGGCAAGAAACGCATGAAGCGTGTGGGGCGCGTCGAGATCCCTCAGGAAGCCTTCCTGGCGGTACTCAAAGTGAGCCAGGGCGAGTCGGACAATTAGGGTTCTTTTTCCCTTAGATCTAAAGAATCTCCACCTTACGGCCGAAGTGTAGAGAGAGTGGCAAAAACGACCCGACCTACGGTCCTGGCAGCGGAAGCCGATGTACTAAGCGATCAACTCCGGGAAAAACTGGAGGAGATCGCCAAGCGGCTTCGCCCGAGGGCCTCGCGGCTGGAATCACTGTTCCTGGAAACCATTCGTAAGGGAAAAAATCAGTTGCCGCCGCTTGACGACCGGCAGGCAGCCGCGTTGCGGGCGATAACGCCTTGCTCGGCGCTGCGGGCGCTCAGCGAAGGCCGGACGATTGGCGATGTTTTTGAGGCCGTTGAATACAACGGGCGACGGCTGGCGAAGATGCATTTACCGCCGAGCGCCGTCGTGGACGCTCTGGAACAGTATGACCGCCTCTTGGCCGGTGTGCTCGAAAAGCTGCTCCCGCAACACGTGGGAAACCTCCGTTGGGTACGTGAACAGTTGCTTTTTTGCGTCATTTTGACGCTCAATAACGCGTTTTATCAGGTCCGGGAAGCGGAAACGAAGACGTTTTACGACATGTTCCGCGTAGAACTCGAGTCCCGAACCCTCGACGACCTCTTGCAGCGACTCCTGGGCACGCTGGCTGAATTCTCAAACGCGACACGGGCGCGGCTATACCTTTTGGACGAAGCAGCAAGCGATTGGTCGTTGGGCGCGTCCGTAACCCGGGGCAAACTCCAGCAGCGAGCGGAGCGCGGGGCGTCCTGGCGAGTCGCCAACAGCGATGCGCTGCGGCGGGAGTTGAGCGAGCCGCGATGCGTGATCGGAAACGAGACCGGGAACTGCGCGCCGGATGCTGTTTGGAGCAGGCGCGGGATGACGCTCTGGTCGGTGCCATTAACGAGCGGGAGCCAGACATTTGGCGTACTGCAGTTTCTGTTTGACAAAGAGTTTGAATGGCTGCCGCGGGAGCGGGAGTTGCTGGCCGCGGCGGCGGAGCGCTGCTGGATGGCGATTGAAAAAGCCCGGCTGGTGGAAGCCCTGGCTGCACGGGAAGAGCAGGTCCGGCAGTTGGCTGAGCACATGCTGCACGTCGAAGAAGCTGAGCGGCGGCGGATAAGCCGGGAACTGCACGACGAAGCGGGCCAGTCGATGTTATGCATCCGGTTGCAAATGGAAATGCTCGAGTCGGCGATGCCGGACGCAATGGCGGAACAGCGGCAGAAACTGCGCGAGGTTCGCGGCATGACCGAGGACACGATTTTAGAAATTCGACGGCTGATCGCGGCGTTGAGCCCGGCGGTATTGGAACAACTTGGCCTGGGACCGGCGCTGCGGCAGATGGTCAATCGATTCCGGCAGGTGAGTCCGGCGCACGTTCGATTGGCGTTGCATCGCCTGGGCGCGCTGCCGAAAAAGACCGAAATGATTGCTTACCGGCTTGTGCAGGAATGTTTCAACAATATCGCAAAACATTCGAATGCGAATACCGTAAACCTTTCGGTGAAAACGGACGATGGATACTTGAAGCTGATCGTTGACGACAACGGAATCGGCTTCGACATAGAAGAGGCGTTGGCACGCCGCGATTCTTTCGGATTGTCCGGAATGCGCGAGCGGGTAGCACTTCTTGGAGGAAGCTTTCAGGTCGAAAGTAACCCGGGTGTCTCTATGATTCAGTTGCACGATGCGGTCGAGGAAACGGTTGGGCTTCAAACGCCGCACCGCAGGAGCGCCAGAGGCAGGGGAACCAAGATCGTGATCGCGTTGCCATTACCTAGAGAGGCTGACTTGCGCGGGGCACCGCGGCACGGAGACTCCGTGTTCGCTAGCCGGGCTGACGCACCCGCACCGAAAACACAGCAAGACCGCAATCGGCGGCGATCAAGCTAAATGCTTGAGGCACGCAAAGTGACAAGGTAATCAGAAGCACTGGAAACCAAGTAACGGAAAACGGAAAAAGATATGGCAAAGATTCGCATCCTACTCGCTGACGACCACACGTTGTTTCGCCAGGGAATTCGCACACTGATCGCCGCGGAAGCGGACATGGAAGTGATTGGCGAAGCCGCTAACGGGGGAGACTCGGTCGACCGCGCCAACGAACTCAAACCGGAAGTCGTCCTGATGGACATCGGCATGCCGGGGCTCAGCAGTTTTGAGGCGATCCGGCAAATCAAAAAAAACCGGCCTGAAACGAAGGTTCTCTTTCTCACAATGTATGACGACGAAGACTATCTGGTAGAAGGCATGGAGGTCGGCGCGGCCGGTTACGTGTTAAAGGATAGCCCGGCGCAACAGTTGATCGCCGCCGTCCGCGACGTGATGCGCGGAGGCAGCTATCTGAGCCCCCGGATGTTGTCTCAACTCGTCGACGACTTCCGCTCCCGCATCAAATCGGCCAACCGATTGCCGCGCTTCGCCACTTTAACCACGCGTGAACGCGAAGTGTTGAAGATGCTGGCTGAGGGGCAATCCGTAAAAGAAATCGCCTGTGACCTCAACCTGAGCGTCAAAACAGTAGAAGCCCACAAGTTCAATCTCATGCGCAAGCTGGACATCCACAACAAGGCGCAGCTTGTGCAGTACGCAATCCAAAAGAAGATTATCAAGATTCCCAACCTGGCTTAACGCGCCGGGACCGCCTAAGGCGCTGGCGGAATCGGCACATCCGTTCGCCGCGAAGTCGAAACAAATTTCTGACGCCCAAATGCGCACTCCGGGCCGGATACCAGCAGCTCAATACTGCCGGAATTCCGGCCACTTTTTTTGCAAGGCAGAAGCCTGGACCGGGCGGTGAAAAGAGAGCTGGGCTATCATCGAACAGAGGTACTTGAATCCCATGACGCGCAGATCCGTAATTACCGCTGCTTCCTCCGCCTTTGCCGCCGCCAGTCAGGCCGCCGCCCAACGGTTGCCTATTAAAAAAGGCGTCCTGACGTCCATGCTTCCAAAGGAGCTGACATGGAAAGACAGGTTCCAGTTGGCCAAAGACGTCGGGTTTGATGCGGTGGAAGGGCAGACCGAGGAAGACGCCGCGGTCGAGGCGGACATGCGGAAGGCTTCCGAGACAACGGGCTTGCCGATTCATTCCGTCATGAACATGCTGCACTGGCAGTTTCCGTTGTCGTCGTCCGACCCGGCGGCCGTGGAGAAGAGCATGAAGGGCATGGAGACGAGCATCCGCAATGCGGTGGCTTGGGGCGGTACGACGGTACTGTTGGTTCCCGGTGTCGTGAATCCGCTGACGCGCTACGAAGACGCGTATAAGCGATCGCAAACACAGATCCGGAAGCTGATTCCGCTGGCGGAGAAGAACAAGATCATCATCGCCGTCGAGAACGTTTGGAATAAATTCCTGCTTTCCCCGATGGAATTTGCGGCCTATGTCGATTCGTTTCAGAGCCCCTGGGTGAAAGCGTATTTCGACGTCGGGAATATTTTGCTTTACGGATATCCGCAAGATTGGATTCGCACGCTGGGGAAAGAACGGATTGCCAAGGTCCACTTGAAAGACTTTCACAATCGGCGGAACCAGGTTGTTCGAGCGAATGTGCCGGAATTTGTGAACTTGCGGGATGGTGACCTGGATTGGAAGGAAGTTCATAAGGCCTTTGCCGATATTGGGTATCGGGGCTATGCGACCGTGGAGTTGCGGGGCGGGGACGAGAAGTATCTTCGCGACGTGAGCGCGCGTGTGGATAAAATCCTCAACGGGGAGTAATCGCCGCGTACGGAGCCCGGAATGTGAAAAAATACGTTTGGCCCCCGCGCCGTCCGCTCCATGAAACCTAAAATTCTCATCCCCATCGGCGACGCCGCCGAAGCCCTCGATACCGTCTATCCCATTTGGCGCGTCATAGAAGAAGGGTGGGACGCCGTCGTAGCCGGCCCTGAAAAGCGCGTCTACCACTTGGTGATGCACGAAATCCCGCCCGGCTGGGACATCACCAGGGAGTCCCCCAGCTACCACTGGGCAGCCGACATCGCCCTCCGCGATGTTAATCCCGAGGAGTACGCCGGCCTGTTCCTAACCGGCGGCCGCGCCCCCGAATATACGCGCTACGATCCCGACCTCATGCGCTGCACTCGTCACTTTTTCGAGGCGCAAAAACCCGTCGCCGTCGTCTGCCACGGCGCCGAAATTGTCGCTACTGCCGATGTCATCCGCGGCCGACGCCTCGCTACCGTCGCCAAGTGCCGATTCGATGTCGAAATCTGCGGCGGAACCTATGTCAATGAGCGTTGCGTCCGGGATGGCAACATGGTCTCCGGCCGCACGTGGCACGATAACCCCTATTTCGTTGGAGAATGGATCCGCATGTTGAAGGAATCGCTAGCCAAGTGATTACCCGCCGCGCTATTCTCGCCGCCCTCGCCGCGCAGCCAAACTGGCCCTTCGCGTTCAGTTTCAAGGGCTACCCCAACTGGCCATTGGAGAGGGCGTTCGCACTAACGGCCCAACTCGGCTACACCGGCGTCGAACTCTTCGAGCCGGCGAAGCTCAACCCTAAAAAAGTCCGTGAATTATCCAGGAAACACAAACTCCCCATAATCAGCATCATGGAGGACCTCAAACTCACCGGCGACGAAGCCAAAAACCTCCAACAACTGGAATCGAGCCTCAAACTCGCCAAAGAAATCGGGCACCCGATCATCGAAACCGTCGTCGGCGCCAAGCCCGAGGACTGGCCCGCCATCCGCCCCCAGTTCCTCGCCCGGCTAAAACCCTGGGCCCAACTCGCCGAAAAATACAAAACCGCCGTCGCCATCAAAGCCCACATCGGCTCCGCCCTCCACCTCCCCGAACAAGCCGCCGGTCTCTGCAAGGAAATCAACTCCAACTACCTCAAAATCAACTACGACTACAGCCATTTTCAACTCCAAAAACTCTCTCTCGAACAAACTTTCAAAACGGCCCTCTCCCACGTTGCCATGATCCACATCAAGGACTCTACCGGCGCCCCGCCCAGCCACCGTTTCGTCCTTCCCGGCGAGGGGACAATCGACTACACGCGGTACGCCGCCCTCCTCCGCGAACTCAGATACACTGGCCCTATCGTCGTCGAAGTGTCCACCCACGTCCTGCAACAACGCAACTACAATCCCGAAACCGCGGCCCGCTTTGTCGCCGGAACCGTACTTCCGAAATTCAGATGATGGGTCGCCACGGCCCAAGCCAGTACCCCGGAGCCAGCGATTTTCTTAATCCTCCTCCCAGCAAACACCTTACATCCACCCATTACGATAGTTACAAATTGGACCGCCTCCTTAAAATAGCTGCAACCATTTCGACAAAACATCGTCTATACTGATAGTGAACAGTATGGCCAATTCCGGCATCTTCGGACGAAACGCGGTGCCCAACAGTGCGATCATTAGCGGCTTCCATCTCCCTCTCGACGCCGACGGCGGCATCGATCTCCTCCAGATCAAGCCCGGAACCATTCTCGAAGTCCAGACGAAAAACAACACTTACACTGTAATTCCTCAGGCTTCCGGCGAGATGTTGCTCTGGGGCCACCCGGAATACTGCCCCGAACCCACGCTTATCACCGGCCTCGGCTCCGCCTATGTTACAGGGCTATTTCGCGAAGGCTACCTCGGCACGGGCATGCGCTTAAGCTTCCCTAGCGGCGGTCGCCGCGTCAGCACTTCCCGCATCGTCGACATCAAGCTGAAGCAGAAGAATTAGCCATTCTGCCCGGTCGCGAATAGACTTGCGGTAACCGAAAGGACACCGCAATGCCGAAATATCTCATCCAGGCAGCCTATACCGCCGAGGGACTTAAAGGCCTCGCGAAAGACAAAGCTTCCGGTCGTAAAGCCGCCGTCCATGCCGCAATGAAGGCCGTTAAGGGCAAAATCGACAGCATGTATTTCTCCTTCGGAGCCGATGACGTGTTCCTCGTCGTTGATGCGCCGGACAACATTGCGGTCGCGTCGCTCTCCTTAACCGCGGGTGCCACAGGCCTAGTCAATATCCGCGTCACTGCGCTTCTGACCGTCGAAGAGATCGACCAGGCGCTCGCTCTTCCCATCAAATACCGCGCGCCCGGCGCTTGATCCGGAAAATTAGCCGCAACGTCCCTCCGCCGTCAGCGTCCATAGTCCGGCACCGCCGCCCCTCTCCCATCGGTAATCCGGCCACTTGCCCAAACCACCCGCCCAATTATTTTCATGTTCGCTTAAACACCCCCGTAACATCCGTTTGCTAAAATCGAAGACAAGTCCTCCCCACCACGCTAAGGTTGGTACACGCACAATGAAAAACAGAACTCTCTACGTAGCCTTGCTGCTCCTCTGCCTGCCCGCCGGCCTTTTCGCCCAGGCTGTTGCCGGTTTCGGCGGCATCTCCGGCGTCGTCCGTGACGCTTCCGGTGCCGTCGTCCCTTCCGCGAATGTCATCGTTGAGAACTCCTCCAAAGGCATTCGCCGCACCCTCACCACTAACGACTCCGGCGTCTTCGCCGCCCCCGCCCTCGTTCCCGCCTCCGGCTATGCTGTCCGTGTCAACAAGTCCGGATTCCAGGGGTTTGAAGCCAAGAACATCGAAATCCTCGTCGGCCAGAACGTCAGCCTGAACGTGCCGCTGGCCATTGCCGGCGCCGCCACGCAAATCGAAATTAATGACACGATTCCAATTGTCGAACAAACCAAAACCGGCATTTCCCAGGTCGTAAATTCCAAGCAAATTCAGGATCTCCCCATCAACGGCCGCCGGGTGGATGCCTTCGCCCTCCTCACCCCCGCCGTCGTCTCCGATGGCACATTCGGCCTCATCAGCTTTCGCGGCATCGCC
>CAMDKT010000137.1 GCA_945900935.1 Candidatus Sulfopaludibacter sp. SbA3
CAATATCGCCGTCGCGGCGGTGGGAAGGGAGCGAAAACCTGCGCTTGGTTTTCCTCGCTTTCCACCGCCCGCCATTTCCACGGCCGGTCTTGCGGGCCGAATGCTCTTGCCAGGACCAGCACTTCGGCGCTGGCGAACTTAAGCCGACTCTCTTACCCACACCAAACAGCGAGGAACCCCTTAATCGCCATCCTGCTGTTGAAGTGGCTGCACCACCTCTCCAAGGCGAAGTGGTCTCTGTCCAATCTGGCTTCCATGTTGCGCTTGAAGCTGTTCACCTACCGTGATCTGGGACGGCGGCTGGACAACCCTTTCGGTACGCCGCCGCTGATCCCGCAGCCCGCGCAGCTTACGCTCGCCCTGGGTTAAGTAGGACAGGCCATTGACGAATTTCCGGACAGGGTGCGAACCAACCGGTTCACGGCTGCCCTAAACCAACAAAACTCCACGGCAATTTGACTTAATCAGGCAAGGCATTATCATCCCCGCCTTCGGGCGGGCGGCGGGTCATTTTTCGAGAGTGCCGAAGGTTCGGAGCTTTTCGCGCACCTTCGATGGGCCGGCGCTTGCGGACATTTACTAACGATGGGCAGACCCAAGATCGGTATTGTGGTTGCGTCGAGTCGCATTTTCGAGGCAAAGAATCCGTGAATCTGGACGGGGCCTACATTGGATTGGGCGTTGACTCGCTCAAGCGTCCGGAGCAGCGGCAGGGAAACCAACGCGGGAGGTTTTTGGAGAGGGATAGTTACCATCGCCGGCCGGGACAGAGCGGAGGGCGCGATTGCTGAATTGCCGTTAACGGGGTTCACGGGTAGTATGAATTATGGCAGCGAATCCGATTCCGCGTTTGGCGGCGACAAAGTACCTGGCGATGGAGGAGGCCGCGACGTTTAAGAGCGAATTTTTGGGCGGGGAAGTTTTTGCGATGGCCGGGGCGTCGTTTACGCATGTCGTCCTGGTTGGAAATCTGTTCGGGGAGCTGCGCGATGGGTTGCGCGGGAAGCCGTGCCGGGCGGTATCGTCGGATTTGCTTTTTCGGGTGGGAGAGGGGCGCCTTTTTGCGTACCCCGATGTGATGGTTTTTTGCGGGCCGGTGGAGTTCGCCGGTGACGGTCAGCGTGTGGCGTTGAATCCGATTGTGGTTGCTGAAGTTTTGTCGCCGAGCACGGAGCGGTTTGACCGGGGCCGGAAGGCGGCGGAGTACCGGAAGTGTGAGTCTGTGCAGCAGTATGTGTTGGTTTCTCAAGACGAGGCGATGGTGGAAATTTATACGCGGGAACCCGATGGATTGTGGAGACTCAGTGAGGTTGAGGGATTGGATGGCGTGGTTACGCTGTCAAGCTTAGGGGTGGAGGTTATGATGCGGGCGCTGTATGAGGGCGTTGAACTGGATGGGGCTGCTTCGTAATCAATTGGTGGTTGGCACGGTTTTTTTGAACAGGGCGAGGTGGCCGAACCAGGCGGCTGGGACGAGGATGGCGGGGAGCCAGACGAATGGGAGTTGGGTGACGAAGAGGTTGGCGGGCTCGTTGTGGAACTGGCGGAAGGGCGTTGGCAGGGAGAGGATGGCGATGGTCTTGATGTTGACCAGGAGGGCGAAGCCGGCGGCGTTCCATAGGTGGACGGCCCAGATTGGCAGCTTATCGCGGCTGGCGAGCCAGGCGACGGGGAGCGCGGTGAGGCCGGTGAGGACGTCCCAGTTTCGGCCTTCCCATGTCATTTGCACCGGGACGTATCCAGCCAGGTAACCGAGGTGGAGGAAGATCTCGACGGGGATTCGGAAGGCTTGATAGCCGATGAGCCAGGAGATCGGGATTTCGGTGGGCATTTTGAGCGCGAGGGCGGTGGAGGTGGCGATGGCGATCAGTATGCAGACCGGGAGGATTGGCGGGATGCGGTTGAAGTTGGTGAGGGCCTGGCTGTAGGCGAGTGCGCCGGTGATTGAGAGCCAGACGAGGAGCAGGAGAGAGAAGGCGTGATAGCGGGCGGGGGAGGCGCGGCGGGCGATTCGGAGGAGCAGCCAGACGGTGAGGAGCAGGGTGGCTGTGAAGAGGGCGATGGAATTGGCCATGATTTGTTTTTCTCCTGGATTATAGCGTTGGTTGCCTGATGAATTTGGTGTTGCGATGGCCGTCGATTATAATATACTGTATACGCTATGAAAGGTGTTAATCCAATCACGCGACTTGTACGGACGGCGTCCGAGCAAGATTCATTGCAGGGTATTGGAAACATCCTGAAGGCCATAACGGAGGAGTTTAAGGGCTGGGGTACGTTGATTTGGATGGCGGTGCCTGGATCGGATGTGGCTGCCGGGGAGGGCCGATTGTTCGTGCTGGCTTACTGGGTGGGCGATACGAGCATCCCGGTTTGGCATGAGTTGACGTTCAAATCCATGGTCGGATACGTCTTGCGTTCTGGCGAGGCAGAGGCAATCGACGTGACCGATGACCGGATCGCGAAACCGATGCCACAGATGATTATCGATTCAAAGAGCACCCATTTTTGTCTGGCGCCGATGAGGATGGCGGATGGCTCGGCGGCTGTGCTTGAGGTCTATCGAGTGGAGGATGAGGGGTTCGAGGAGCAAGAGGTCGAGTTGCTTGAACAGATGGCCGCGGTTTTGCCGGCACTGTACGCGAGCCTGACGGATCGGGTTGATTTCCATTTGACGGATCAGGTTTCGGAGATCTGCAGAGAAGCGGATCGCGGGAAGATCCTGCGCGAAAAAGCGCTTCAGGAGATCGTTGATCGAATCAACGACGTTTTCCGGCCATTGGAAGTCGCACTTTTCCTAGAGGAAGCGGAGGCGGAAACAGGTATTTGCCGGGAAGTGGCGCACCGAATGGTGTGGGAAGGGCCTTGGAAGGAAAAGGCGGAGTACATGCGAGGCGAGGGCGCAACCGGGTGGGTGTTTGAGAATGGGAAAACGGTTCAGGTGGTTGACCTCGCGCACAGTGCGGATGATCGTGAATGGATTCAGTCGCAGTACCCAGGATTAGAGTGGAAGGAGCCTCTTCGCCTCCGCGCTCGCACGCTGGCTTTCTTCAAGGGTACGGAGGGGGAGACATCCCCTCCCCTCAGTTGGTTGTGCGCGCCGATTCGGGCCGGGGAGCGGAATTTCGGCGTCATTCGATGCGCCGGTGCTACCAGAAGTCCCTTTTACTTTGACAAGTGGCAGGCGCGCCTTCTGGAAGGCGTGGGAATCCGGATTGGCGCTTGGTGGCAAAACGCGATGCGAAGCTCACGCATCGAACAGGAGATCCGCTCGTGGGAGAAACTGGTCCAGGGATTCGAGGTGATGAACCGGTTTGTGCAGCGAAGCCTAAAAAACATCATCTGGGACGAGAGTGGCTTCTTCATTGCAGCGATGAAACTGGCTCACGACGCGATACCCAACACGGATAATAGTGACGTCCGGTTGATCGAGGGGAATGAGCTTTATACGGCTGCCGTACAGGGTCCGGATTGGACTCGAGTCCCGCACTGGGCGACGAAGCGTTTTCCGATCAAACCGCCCGGATGCAATGCGTCCTACGTGATAGCCGAGCGCAAGGGCGTTATGGTTTACAACGATGCGCCCCATGCTCCATGCTTCAAACCGACATTTCCCGAGACGCGAAAACTGATCGTTGCGCCCATCGAATCCGGCGACGTTGTCTATGGTGTGTTATGCCTTCGCAGCAAATCGGAGAAACCTTTTCCGGCCAATGTAAGGCTGATCGCGGGATTGCTGGGACAGCAGTTGGGGTTGTATCATGCCCTAGCCCTACGAATCCGGTCCCTTCAGCGAGTTGAGGCTAAGAACCGCGAGTTGATCGACACGCAGGCAAAGACAATCGGCGATGTTCATCACCAAGTGAAATCGCCAATCATTTCAGCGTATCGCGCGGCTCAACTGCTTATGGATAATCGGTCCTTGCCTCAACACCTTCGCCCAGATGTACTTCGCATTCGGGGTATGTGCAGCAAGGTAGCGCGGGTCGTGCGCAATATGGGTATGTTTGCGGATCTGGCTCAGGGAACGCCGATCCGTTTGAGCAAAGTTTTGGTTATGAAAGAGAAGCTGTTGAGGACATTGAACGAGTCCTGCGCCGATCATCAGATCCTCGTGGATCCGGATCGCCGCATCGTATTCAAGGTGAACGAAAAGTCGTTTGAAGATCTGCCCGGAAAAGACATCGTGGGCAAACTCTTAGAAGCCGATTGGGCGTTACTGGAGCAGTCCGTAAATAACGTCCTAGACAATGCCGCGAAATATAGCTTCGACCGGACCGAGGTCCGCGTGTCCGGAGGGAGTCAAAAACTGGGGGAATTTTTCATATCTGTGTTGAATCAGGGATTAGAAGTCAAACCTGAGCAAGTTCCAAAAATGAAGCAGCGCGGATATCGTGGAGATCAGGCGATCTCGTCGACCGGTGAGGGATCCGGCATAGGGCTGTGGATTGTCGACGAGATCATGAAAGCGCACGGCGGATATCTGGCGATTACGCCAACGCAAAACGGAGTGACCGACGTCAGACTCGTATTTCCAGTTGTGAAGCTAACGGAGAAACTTTCAAATGAAGCTAAGAGTTCTATTGGTCGAGGATGACCATTTTCAGCGTGAAAACGTGCGGCAGGCTATCGAGAATGCGATCAAGGCTGAAGTGGAGACGAAAAGCACCGAATGGGAATTTCAGCGCGATTTCGAGGCAATTGCCGCGAATCCGCCGCATGTTGCCGTCTTGGACATCATGCTTCGGTGGGCGAACCCAGCCGCTGATATGCCTATTCCGCCCCCCGACGTTACCAGCAGTTCCGAAGCTGGGTTAAGATGTGCCAGCCGCTTGTTGAACGATCTGCGAACGCGCGAAGTGAAAGTACTCTTGTATTCGGTTCTTGCCAAGGAGGATTTAGGGGACCGTCCACCAGAAGGCGCCGACTGCATCATCAAGGAATTGGATTTTGAGAATTTGATCGAGAAGCTCAAGCAGCTTGCAGCGTCAGTTCATAAGTGACCCGACGCATGTATAAAGCTTCCGCCCCGATGGTGGTGTCCTCTTTCGCGACAGTGGCGATTTTCGTTGTGAATGCGTTGAGTAGTATGCGAAAATTCGCGGGTCCCGTTTCCACCCATTCCTCCACCTCTACCACGGCGGCCGTCGCATTCAACGCAATGTGCCTCACTCCGGTTCTCAACGCCCCACCAACTGGCCATTCCGCAGAGACCTCAACATTTGCGAAAGTCACGCGGGCCGCCATTGTTTTCGGATCCACAAAAAGTACAGGCACATAAGCCCGCGCCCATGACGGCCATTCTTTGGACGTGGCCAGCAGTTGCGCATAGACGGTCGGTTCACCCAAATCCGGAACCTTCAAAAGCAGACCCTTGAAATCCGGTCCACGATTCTCAGTCCACCTATGCGAAATCTGGCCCAGCGCCCACAGCACCTTGTCAATATCCTTCGTGATCGTGGCATGCCGGGCCAGAATGCCCTCGTATCCAGCGATTTCGCCGCCGCGGAGCCACGTGTGGCGTCCGGTCGTAACCATCCGCTCCCAGATTTCGAGCGGCTTGGTTGCGCCAAACTGGTTCTGAATGAGAGCGGCCTGCAAGGCATCCCTAACGTCACCCCGAAGTTTCGTGCGTTTGAGCCGCCTATAAGCCTGCCAAAGGTGCTCGGCCAAATAACTTGGACGCCGCAAGCCCGCGCAAGTCCAATACAAATTACGCAGAAAATCCTCTCCGCCGTCGCGCATCACGACATCGGGTTCTTCGCCCAGGAGAATCGAGAGTCGCTCGGCGAACCGCTTTTCCAGATGATCGCGCGCCGGTCCGTGAATCGCAATTCCCCGCAGTAACCACTGGTAGGGTTCGTCGTCGTATCCCACGGGCGGCAGCCCGCTTCCGCGCAGCCAATCGTAAAGGCGCTGGAGCTCGAGCTGGTCCGTCCAGAGCCACGGAATCATTAGCTCCTGCATCCACCGTGTCCGTTCAGGCGCGGCTGGGTCGGGCACGGGCGCGGCGGGCAAGGGGAAGATTACCGGATCGTCCGCAAAGGCGGGCCTTCGCAGCGAATCCGACGTAACGGTACCGACTTCATCGACCATCGATCCGTAGGATTCGAGCGTGATCTTTAACCGCGTCCCGAGCGCGTGGGCGATTCTGTTCAGCGTGGACACCTCCCAGTTCGGCCATTCCCTCTTTCCCTTGGGGGATTCCACATTCGAAATCCGGGGCTGCTTGGACCCGATTCGCTCCGCCAATTGTTCCTGTGTAATGCCGCGCTGCCTGCGCAGGGCTTGGACTTGGGCGGACACGCCTTCGAAAAGGACGCTATCGGCGTATTGATCGCAATAACTTATGTCCGCCAGTTGACGCCTTAATCGCTCACGCCGCCCGTCCAAGTCCTCGCCACTCATATCAGTACAACTCTCTCCAATTTGGATTTCGAATCAGCGTTTCGCGATTCTGCAGGGCTCGCTCCTCCGCATTAGTAGGATTGAACCGGTGTTCACCCGCCTCTATGGCTCCCTGCAGTAATGTGTAATCGAGCGGATCTCCGACCGGACCACGGCACAGGAAGGGCCGAAGTTCTTTGTCCTGGCACCGGACCCTGAGCTTGTACAGCTTAGTTCCGCCTCGAAGAGGTCCCGCTAACAGCTTGTTGCTGACCAACGCGAAGTCCAGGGTTCTCAATCGCTCCAAGCAAAAGTCCAACTTGGCGCGATCCTTGGCCGAAAAATTGCGATCTTCCAGCCACTCGCGGATCACGCGATGCTTGCCTTCCCGGAGAAATTCCCAGACCTCACGATTCATGCTACCACACTCTCCATAACGTTTGCATTATAATGCTAGAAATAGTCTGCCATCCAGGCGCCAATCTCATTACCGTAAACAGATTGCAGGAAAGTCAGATGTTGGCGCCGCTGCCGATCCAAGGCGCCGTTGACCGGACGGCCGGTAAAGCCCGCCAGACTACCGCCTGCGAGCCACTCCTGAATACGGAAATCGACCGGCTCATGCAGGAACTCCGAAACGGGCGAGGGACTGGCTTCGAGGCCGTCGCCTTGGCCGAGGAACATGGTGTGGCCTCCCTTGGCAACGTCAGCTTTGGGCGGGGATGGAAAATGATGAGCATACCATCCTGCGTCCAGTTGGGTTGGACGGAAAAGGTTGACCTCGCGCTTTCGATTCCGAAGGGGATAACGGAGAACGGCGAGCCACACGGCATCGTCACGAGGCACGCCTACGGCCTGGAGCCATATCCGGGAGGAGTCTGGATCGAGGAATGGGGTGATAGAGTTCCATTCGACGGCCCAGGTCGGATGAACACGGTCCTCAATGCGGTCGCGGTAACGGGCCATTGCTTTGAAGATGGCATTCAGGAAAGTCCGGCGCTGGACGGGATCAGTGAGGCGTATGGCAAGAAAGTCGTTGATCTGCGTTCGATCCCCGGGGTCGGTAACTTCGTAGGTGCTGAATTCCGGCAGTTTGAAAGTGGACTTGGCTTCGGCGTACACGCGACCGAGGCGGGTTAAGTCGAGCACGGTTCCCAGGTGCGCATCCGGACCGAGAACGGCGATGTTGTTGGCGTTGTTGGAGTGCGCGTAGGCGGGCGGGATTCCGCCTTTCAAGGACGGACGCACGTAGTTGGACTGATACTCATCCAAAGCCTTGTGAATTTGGGCGATGGACGCTAAGTCTCCAAGCTTGGAAAACTCAAGAAAGCGTTCCTCTGAAACTCGATGCTCGGCAAGCAGGTTTCGAGCCATGGCTCGAAATTGCAGATCACTCGCCGGAGTACATGCAAGCTGAAGCGCCGTATACACCGTTGAAGTTGGATTGGCGAATGTGGGCATTTATAAATAAGAATGGCGCCGAATTTACATGACGATATCACAAAGGGGAGTAATTGATTGACCCCGCCGGCCCGGATGGTGAGGTGGTAACAGGGGTGCGGTGGCCGACTGCGGTTGATGATTTGTAGTATTGTAGGCGACGAAATGGATAGACGAATATTATTGCAAAGCGCGGGGGCGGCGATGCTGGCACCAGCGGCTGGCGCCAAGGTGCGCGTGGGGATGCTGGGGACGGGGCACAGCCACTTTTCGGGCAAATATAAGGCGATGCTGGATTCGCCGGCGTATGAGATTGTTGGGGCGGCGGAGAGCAACGCCGCAGCGAAGGCGGCGATGGCGAAAGATCCGCGCTATGCGGCGCTGAAGTGGATGGAGGAGGATGCTCTGTTGCACGATCCTTCCATTCAGTTGGTGGTTGTGGAGTGCCGGGTTTGGGAGGCGCTCGCGTTTGGGAAGAAAGTGATCGCGGCGGGGAAACATCTGCATTTAGAGAAGCCGGCGGGTAATGAATGGAAGCCGTTCAAGGAGTTGGTGGAAGAGGCGCGGCGGAAGAAGCTGCTATTGCAGACGGGCTATTTGTGGCGGTGGCACGCGGGGTTGATGGCGGCGCTTGAAGCGGCGAAGAAGGGGTGGTTGGGCGAGGTCTATTTAGTCCGGGGGACGATGAATTCGGACAGGGGAATTGCGGAGAGGGCGATTGAGGCGAAGTATAAGGGCGGAGGGTTGTTTGAACTGAGCGGGCATGTGATTGACCGCGTGGTGGAGCTGTTGGGGCGGCCGAAGACGGTGAAGAGTTGGCTGCGGCATGATACGAGCGTGGCGGATAAGTTGGCGGATAACAATCTGGCGGTTTTTGAGTTTGACCGGGCGCTGGCGGTGATTGCGCAATCGGCGAAGATGGGCGGGTCAGGGGATCATCGGTCATTTGAGATTATTGGGACGGATGGGACTTTTATTGTGCATCCGGAATCGGGGCCGCCACGAATGCGGATTTATATGCGCAAGGCGCAGGGTCCGTATAAGACGGGTTGGCAGGACATGACGCTGCCGTCGCAGCCGCGGTTTGTGCCGGACTTTGCGGAACTGGCGAAGGCGATTCAGACGGGGGTGGCGTTGAAGCATTCCTATGATCACGAGTTACTGCTGCATGAGACGCTTTTGCGGGCGTCGGGAGAAATGGCATGATTTCCCGTCGCGGAATTTTGGCGGGTTCGCTGGGCTTGAGCGCGGCTAATGGGGCGGTGACGGTTGGGTTGCTGGGCGCGGGGAATCGCGGGACGTATGTGGCGGCTGCGTTGGCGAAGAATACGCCGGGGCGAGTTGTTGCGTTGTGCGATGTTGTGCCGGAGCATATGGAGCGGGCGCAAAAGCAGATTGGGGTTGAGAATCCGCGGCTGTATTCAGACTTTCAGAAGATGCTGGCAAGCGATATTGACGCGATTATTATTGCCACGCCGGTGTTTCTTCATGCCGAGCACTTCGAAGCGGCGGTGAAGGCGGGGAAGCATATTTACATTGAGAAACCGGCGTCGATGGATGTTGACGGGTGCAAGCGGATTATGCGGGCGGCGGACGCGGCGGACCGGAAGTTGAATATCAACTTTGGGTTTCAGCGGCGGTATGGACAGTTGTATTTGAAGGCGAAGGCGTTGGCGGATTCCGGAGCGGTGGGGAAGATTCATTTGGGTTTTGCGCGGTTTATTAAGAGCGAGGGACTGAGTAAGTCGGGCGCTTCGCTGCCGGTGCCGAAGACGGAGATGGAGCGGATCGCCAATTGGGGGAGTTGGAAGAAATTATCGGGCGATTTGATTGTGGAGAATAACGTCCATTCGATTGATGTATTGAACTGGTTTCTGGGCGGGCGGCCGGTGAGCGCGATTGGATCGGGCGGGTCAACGCTGCCGAAACCTGGCGACATGCGGGATCATAATTTTGTGGCGTTTGAGTATCCGGGGGGAGTGCAGGGGCAGTTATCGGGGACAACGCTGGCATCGCCGGGGTATCGGGATGTGGTGGAGCAGTTCTTTGGGCCGAAGGGGACGATTGAGACTTCGGAGAATCACTGGCGGCATTTTCGCGGGCCGAAGGACGAGACGGTTGAGAAGTCACCGCGGAATATTACGATTGATTCGGTGGCGGCGTTTGTGGAGCGAGTGCGGGATGGGAAACCGGAGAACACGGGCGTGCGGGGCGCGGAGAGTACGTTGACGGCGATTTTGGGAAGAATGGCGATGGATTTGCGGCGGGAAGTTACCTGGGAAGAGATGATGAAGAGTTAGCCAGCGCCTTCACGGCGGCGAGGGTTTTAATGGCGTCTTTCGAGGGGATGTATTCCATGCCGACGTAGCCTTTGTAGCCGGATTCGCGGATGGCGCGGAAGACGTTGGCGTAGTTGATTTCGCCGGTGCCGGGTTCGTGGCGGCCGGGGACGTCGGCGACGTGAATGTGGCCGATGTTGGCGATGTTTTCGCGGATGGTTTCGATGAGATTTCCTTCCATGATCTGGACGTGATAGAGGTCATAGAGAATCTGGAAATAGGGGCTGCCGACTTCGCGAACCATGGCGAAGGCTTCGGGCGTGCGGTCGAGAAAATAGTTGGCGTGGTTGTCGCCTTTGGGGTTCAGCGGCTCGATTTTTGCGAGTGTGTTGATGACTTCGACGATCATGGTGACGTCGTATTTCGCGACGATGTCGTGGGCGCGTTTCATTCCTTCCACCATGCTGGCGTGCTGTTCGGCGCGGGTCATTCCGGGGATTTTGAAACCGGAGAGAACGACCATTTTCTTAGTTTCGAATTTTTGCGCGGCTTCGGCGGAGGCTTGGATTTCGGCGAGGAAGCCGGGGCGTTCGGCGGGATCGCAAAGGCCCATGCCTTTGGGGTTGACACCGCGATTGCCGACGAGGCAGACGCATTCGAGGCCGAGCTTTCGTTGGAGCGGGACGATCTGTTTGGGATTGGCGGCGCGCCAGTCGCCGAACTCGTAGCCGTGGTAACCGGCTTTGGCGACTTTTTCGAGTTGGGTGGTGAGCGGGAGCCCTGGAAATAGGGGTTCGACGCGCACCGAGAGTTTCATCGCCGTGGTTTTTGCGAGAGCGAGCAGCGGGAGATTTAGCAGGGCGCGGCGATGCATTCCGATTGGTATATCATAACGGGACAGAAGCGTCAGGTCATGAAGCTACAGATACTCCTACTCTTCGCCGGTCTTGCTGTTTCGGCGCAAAACGTGCGCGTGATTCGCTTTGCGGAGAGCGATCCATTCCGCATGGGCGAAGTGACTTCGCGGCGGATGGTGCATCCGGGATTGGGCGCGAAGAAGACGACGCTGAACCTATCCGTTTCGCAGCCGGGAGCCGAGTTCGCGCAGCACGTT